>NZ_PSTO01000015.1:0-82472 GCF_002930975.1 Rathayibacter sp. AY1A3
GGATCACGGACGGTCTCCCCGCGGGTCGCCGCCCCCGACTCCGAGGCGCCGACCGGCCCCGAGGGCGGCGACCCGCGGGGAGACCGTCCGTGATCCCGCTCGGCCGGGTCCCCGACGCGCACGCCTGCTCCCGAGCGGGCTGCCCGCGGACGGCGACGTTCGCGATCGAGTGGCGGAACCCGAGGATCCACGCGGAGGACCGTCGGAAGACCTGGCTGGCCTGCGGCGAGCACCTGGAGTTCCTGCGCGAGTTCCTCCTCGCCCGCGACTTCCCGCTCGAGGTGAAGCCGCTCTACACGGTCGATCGCGGAGCGGAACGATGAGCGGCGACGCGCCCCGTCCCTCCTGGCGCTTCGTCTTCTCGCGACGCTGGTTCGGCTACCTCGCGCTCGCGATCGTCTTCGCCGTCGCCTGCGTGCTGCTCTCGCGCTGGCAGGTCGCGCGGCTCGACCAGGCCGCCTCGACCAACCGGCTGGTCACCGCGAACTGGACCGCCGACCCGGTGGCGCTCGACCGGCTGCTCCCCGCCGACTCCACGTGGGACGACGCGCTCGAGTACCGCCCGGTCGAGATCACCGGCGTCTACGAGACGCAGGGGCAGACCCTCGTCCGCAACCGGCCCTACAACGGCAACCCCGGCTTCGAGATCCTGACGCCGCTGCGGCTCGACGACGGCAGCGTGTTCGTCGTCGACCGCGGCTGGGTCCCCGTCGGCTCGACCCAGGACTCCCCCGACGCGATCCCCGCGCCGCCCGAGGGAGAGGTGACCGTCGTCGCTCGCCTGAAGCCCGCGGAGGGACGGATCGACGGACGCTCCGCACCGGCCGGCCAGATCGCCACGATCCAGCTCGACGACCTGTCGACGCAGCTGGACGAGCCCCTGCGGACCTCGGCGTACGGCCTGCTGGTCGCCGAGGCGCCGGCGCCGGTCGACGCTCCCCCGCTGGCCGCGATCAAGCCGGTCGCCGACGAGGGCCTGCACATCAGCTACGCCGTCCAGTGGGTGCTGTTCGCCGTCATGGGCTTCGGCGGGCTCGGCTGGGCGATCCGCCACGAGTACCGAATCCGCAACGCAGACGACCCCGAGGTCGTGGCGGCCGAGGAGCGGCGCGAGGAGCGCCGCCGACGCCGCGGCCGCAGCGACTCCGAGGTCGAGGACGAGCTGCTCGACGCCCGCTAGGCGAGCGTGATCAGGTCGAGGTAGTCGGCCGCCCAGTGGTCCTCGGTGCCCTCCGGCATGATCAGGACGCGCTCGGGGTTCAGCGCCTCGACGGCTCCCTCGTCGTGGCTGACCAGGACGACCGCGCCCTCGTAGTGCGCGAGCGCGTCGAGGATCTCCTCGCGGCTCGCGGGATCGAGGTTGTTGGTGGGCTCGTCGAGCAGGAGCACGTTCGCGCCCGAGACCACGATCATCGCCAGGGCGAGACGGGTCTTCTCCCCGCCGGAGAGGACCCCGGCCGGCTTGTGCGAGTCGTCCCCGGTGAACAGGAACGAGCCCAGGACCCGGCGCGCCTCGGTCTCGGTGAGGTTCGGGCTGGAGGAGACCATGTTCTCGAGCACCGAGCGCTTGACGTCGATCGTCTCGTGCTCCTGCGCATAGTAGCCGATCCGGAGGCCGTGCCCGGCCTCGATCACTCCGGTGTCGGGCTGGTCGACGCCGCCCAGGATGCGCAGGAGCGTCGTCTTGCCAGCTCCGTTGAGCCCCAGGATGACGACCTTGGAGCCGCGGTCGATCGCGAGGTCGACGGCGGTGAAGATCTCGAGCGAGCCGTAGCTCTTCGACAGGTTCTGAGCCTGCAGAGGGGTGCGACCGCAGGCGGACGGGGTCGGGAACCGGAGCTTCGCGACGCGGTCGACCGCGCGGACCTCCTCGAGCCCGCTGAGCATGCGCTCGGCCCGCGCGACCATCTGGTGCGCCGCTGCGGCCTTCGAGGCCTTCGCGCCGAACTTGGCGGCCTGCAGCTGGAGGGCGCCGGCCTTCTTCTCGACGTTGACCCGCTCCTTCTTGCGGCGCTCCTCGTCGGCGGCGCGCTGGCGCTGGTAGTTCTTCCAGTTCATGTTGTAGACGTCGATGACCTGGCGGTTGGCGTCGAGGTAGAAGACGCGGTTCACGGTCTCGCCGACCAGCTCGATGTCGTGGCTGATCACGATGAAGCCGCCGCGGTAGTTCTTGAGGAACTCGCGGAGCCAGACGACGGAGTCGGCGTCGAGGTGGTTCGTCGGCTCGTCGAGGATCAGCGTGCTCGCGTCGGAGAAGAGGATGCGCGCGAGCTCGATGCGGCGCCGCTGGCCACCGGAGAGCGTCTTGAGCGGCTGGTCGAGGATCCGGTCGGGGAGGTTGAGGTTGCTCGCGATCGACGCGGCCTCCGCCTCAGCCGCGTATCCGCCCAGGGAGAGGAAGCGGTCCGTGAGGTTGCCGTACTTCTTCATGCCGGCCTCGCTCACGGAGGTGTCGCTGCTCGACATCGCGACCGTCGCCTCCTGCATGCCGAGCACCAGCTGCCCCAGCCCGCGGGCGTCGAGGATGCGGGTGCGCGCGAGCTCCTCCGGGTCGCCGGAGCGCGGGTCCTGAGGGAGGTAGCCGATCTCGCCGCCGCGGTCGACCGTGCCCTTCGAGGCGATGAGGTCGCCCGCGAGGACCTTGGTCAGCGTCGTCTTCCCCGCCCCGTTGCGGCCGACGAGGCCGACCTTGTCGCCGTCGCCCACCCGGAAGGAGACGTTCTCCATCAGGAGTCGGGCGCCGACTCGGAGTTCGAGGTCGTGCACGCTGAGCACAGTGCTGTCCGTTCCCGCCAAGAAATGGCGTTCGGTTCGGGAGGAGTGGGGCAAGGGGCCGCGATGCGGCAGCCCCCTAGTATATTTCCTGAGCCGCGGGGCGGATCCACGTCCGCTCACCGCGGACGCGCTCGCTCCTCGCTCTCGGGCGACCAGGACTCTCGGAGATCACCCATGTCCCCTTCCTCTTCCGCCCTCCCGCGCCCGGTCCTCGCCGACCGGCTCGTCACCCGCTCCGTCGCGACCGACGCCCTGCTGGTGCTCGCGGGTGCGGGTCTCACCGCGGCGATGGCGCAGCTGTTCATCCCGATGTGGCCGGTCCCCTTCACGGGCCAGACCTTCGCGGTCCTCCTGGTCGGCACGACGCTCGGCGCACTCCGCGGCGCGCTGTCCATGCTCGTGTACGCGCTCGTCGGCGCTCTCGGCGCCCCGGTCTTCACCGAGGGCTCGCACGGCTGGGCGGTCCTCGCGGGTCCCACCGGCGGCTACATCGTCGGCTTCGTCCTCGCGTCGATCGTCACCGGGTGGCTCGCCCAGCGGCAGTGGGACCGTCGCGTCCTCGGCACGCTGGTGACCTTCCTCGCCGGCACCGCCACCATCTACCTCGTCGGTCTGCCCTGGCTGGCCGCCGCCCTCGCCTCGCTGGGGCTGCCAGCCGACCTCGGCTCCGTCCTCTCCGCGGGACTCGTGCCCTTCCTGGTCGGCGACGCGCTCAAGGCGCTGGTCGCCGCCGCGCTGCTCCCCACCACCTGGGCGATGCTCTCGCGCCGCTCGCGCTGAGCGGTCGCACGGACGCCGAAGGGCCGGGAGGACGATTCCTCCCGGCCCTTCGGGCGTCCGGCAGAGGTCGAGCCGCCCGGTCCTCCTGCTCGACCTCGGTGGGCACCTCCACCGACTCGACCGGCGGGGGCGACGACGGCCCCGGACTTCGGAGCCGTCCCGCCCGGCCGCTCCGACTCCACGATGGACTGCGACAGGCTGAAGACGACAGAGACGCCGAAGGGCCGGGAGGACGACTCCTCCCGGCCCTTCGGCGTCGGTGTGCAGCGGCTAGATCGAGAAGCCGAGTGCGCGCATCATGTCGCGCCCGTCCTCGGTGATCCGGTCGGGACCCCACGGCGGCATCCAGACCCAGTTGATCCGGAACGCCTCGACGATGCCGTCGAGCGACTCGGCGGTCTGCTCCTCGAGCACGTCGGTCAGCGGGCAGCCCGCCGAGGTGAGGGTCATGTGGATGACGAGGGCGTCGTTCTCGTCGTCCCAGCCCAGGTCGTAGATGAGTCCCAGGTCGACCACGTTGACCCCGAGCTCGGGGTCCATGACGTCCTTGAGGGCCTCCTCGACCTGGTCGAAGAGCTTCGGCTCGAGAGTGGTGACCGCCATGATCAGACCGTCGCCGAGGTCAGGAAGCGGTCGTAGCCCTCGTCCTCGAGCCGGGTGGCGAGCTCCTTGCCGCCCTGCTCGGCGACGCGGCCGGCGACGAAGACGTGGACGAAGTCGGGCTGGATGTAGCGCAGGATCCGCGTGTAGTGCGTGATCAGCAGCACGCCGAGACCGGTGCTCTGGTGGGCGCGGTTGACTCCCTCCGACACGATCTTGAGCGCGTCGACGTCGAGGCCGGAGTCGGTCTCGTCGAGGACGGCGAACTGCGGGGCGAGCAGCTCGAGCTGGAGGATCTCGTTGCGCTTCTTCTCGCCGCCCGAGAAGCCCTCGTTGACGTTGCGCGCCGCGAAGGACGAGTCCATGCGGAGGTTCGCCATCGCCGACTTGACGTCCTTCGTCCACGTGCGGATCGCGGGCGCCTCTCCGGCGATCGCGGTCTTGGCGGTGCGGAGGAAGTTGGTGTTGGTCACACCGGGGATCTCGACCGGGTACTGCATGGCGAGGAAGAGGCCCGCGCGGGCGCGCTCGTCGACGGACATGTCGAGGACCTCGACGCCGTCGAGGGTGATCGAGCCGCCGTCGACGTGGTACTTGGGGTGTCCCGCGATCGTGTACGCGAGGGTGGACTTGCCGGACCCGTTGGGGCCCATGATCGCGTGGATCTCACCCTGGTTGATGGTGAGATCGACACCGCGGAGGATCTGCTTGGTCCCCTGCTCGGTCTCGACACTGACGTGGAGATCGCTGATCTGGAGAACGGACATTCAGACTTCCTTCGTGACGGTCGGGTCGATGTAGACGTCGCCATCGATGATCTCGACGACGAAGACGGGGACCGGCTCGTAGGCCGGGAGGTTCAGCGGGGTGCCGGTGCGGAGGGAGAACTGGGAGCCGTGCGCCCAGCACTCGAGGCTGTCGCCCTCGACGAAGCCCTCGGAGAGCGAGATCTCGCCGTGGGTGCAGGTGTCGCCGATGGCGTGGATCTCGCCGGCGGAGTCCTGCACGACCGCGATCGCGACTCCGTCGACCTCGACCCGCATGGCCTGGTTGGGGATCAGCTCGGAGACCGAGCAGATCATCGCGGCGTTGCTCATGCGCTGACCGCCGCTCCGCGGGAGGAGCCGGTCTGGCCGGCGCTCCCGGCGAGCTCCGCCTCGATCGCGAGCTGCAGGCGGTCCTCGAGCTCGGCGACCTTGATCTGCTGCACGATCTCGCTGAGGAACCCGCGCACGACCAGGCGTCGCGCCTCGTCCTCGCGGATCCCGCGGGACTGCAAGTAGAAGAGCTGCTCGTCGTCGAAGCGGCCGGTCGCCGAGGCGTGCCCCGCTCCGGCGATGTCACCGGTCTCGATCTCGAGGTTCGGGATGGAGTCGGCGCGCGTGCCGTCCGAGAGGACCAGGTTGCGGTTCTGCTCGTAGCTGTCGGTGCCGGTGGCGCTGTTGCGGATCAGGACGTCGCCGATCCAGACGGTGCGCGCGCCCTCGCCCTGCAGCGCGCCCTTGTAGGTCACGCGGCTGCGGGTGTCGGGGGCGTCGTGGTCGACGTACACCTGCTGCTCGAGGTGCTGGCCGCCGTCGGCGAAGTACAGACCGAAGAGCTCGCCGTCCGCTCCGCGCTCGACGAGGTGCGCCGAGGGGTTCACCCGGACGATGGAGCCGCCGAGGGTGACCACGATGTGCTTCACCTTCGCGTCGCGTCCGACCCGCACGAAGTGGTTGGCCAGGTGCCGGGCGTCGTCCGCCCACTCCTGCACGGTGACGACGGTGAGCTGCGCGCCCTCGCCGACGAGGATCTCCACGTTCTCCGCGAGTGAGGCCTCCCCCTCGTTCTGCAGCACGACGACGGCGCGGGCGTAGGGCGCCGCCTCGATGATCGTGTGCGCGGCGCGGGGTGCGGAGCCGAGGCCCGAGCGGACGAGGGTGGCGACCTTCTCGTCCTCGCCCGTCACGCGGACGGCGAGGGCCTTCTCGAAGCTCGACCAGGCGTTCGCGGCGGCGCGGTCCTCGGGGAGGCCGGCGGTGCCGATCCGCTGGTCGTCGCGGCCGACCCACGAGACGTCCACACCGTCCACCGCCGCGTGCTCGAGCGGGGCGGGCGAGCCGTCGAGCGCGCCGTCGATGAGATCGCCGAGGCGGGCGACGGGCGTCAGCTTCCAGGCGATCTCGCGGCCGGTGA
Source organism: Rathayibacter sp. AY1A3 (assembly GCF_002930975.1). Classification (NCBI taxonomy): domain Bacteria; kingdom Bacillati; phylum Actinomycetota; class Actinomycetes; order Micrococcales; family Microbacteriaceae; genus Rathayibacter; species Rathayibacter sp. AY1A3. Next base: position 6,334 of record NZ_PSTO01000015.1, read on the forward strand.
CGGCCTCGAAGGCCTCGACGTCGGCCGACGCGAAGCGCTCGGAGCGCGTCTGCACGGGCGTGAACGCCCCGTCGGAGTGGGCGCTGATGCCCAGGCGCTCAGCGGCGGCCGCGCCGTCGATCTCGGGGGTCGCGGCGCTCGTGGGGACCGTCATCTGGCGGTGGTTCCTTTCGATGGGTGCGGGGCGCCCCGTCCGGGCGCCCCTTCGAGGGGGGAGGCGGGCGTCAACCGACGCTGCCCTCCATCCCCATCTCGATGAGCTTGTTCAGCTCGAGGGCGTACTCCATGGGCAGCTCGCGCGCGATCGGCTCGATGAAGCCGCGGACGATCATGGCCATCGCCTCGTCCTCCGGCAGGCCGCGCGACATCAGGTAGAAGAGCTGCTCCTCGCTGACCTTCGACACCGTCGCCTCGTGGCCGAGCTGCACGTCGTCGACACGGATGTCGATCGCCGGGTAGGTGTCGGAGCGCGAGATGGTGTCGACCAGGAGGGCGTCGCAGCGCACGGTGTTCGCCGAGTGGTGCGCGTTCGCGTCCACCCGGACCTCGCCGCGGTATCCGGCGCGACCGCCGCCGCGGGCGATCGACTTCGAGACGATCGACGACTGCGTGTACGGCGCCATGTGGACCATCTTCGCGCCGGCGTCCTGGTGCTGGCCGGGGCCCGCGAACGCGACGGAGAGGGTCTCGCCCTTGGCGTGCTCGCCGACCAGGAAGATCGACGGGTACTTCATCGTGACCTTCGAGCCGATGTTGCCGTCGATCCACTCCATCGTCGCGCCCTCGTGCGCGATCGCGCGCTTGGTGACGAGGTTGTAGACGTTGTTCGACCAGTTCTGGATCGTCGTGTAGCGCACGCGGGCGTTCTTCTTCACGATGATCTCGACCACGGCCGAGTGCAGCGAGTCCGACTTGTAGATCGGAGCCGTGCAGCCCTCGATGTAGTGGACGTAGCTGTCCTCGTCCGCGATGATCAGGGTCCGCTCGAACTGGCCCATGTTCTCGGTGTTGATCCGGAAGTAGGCCTGCAGCGGGATGTCGACGTGGACGCCCTTGGGGACGTACACGAAGGAGCCGCCGGACCAGACCGCGGTGTTCAGCGCCGCGAACTTGTTGTCGCCCGCGGGGATGACGGTGCCGAAGTACTCCTCGAAGATCTCGGGGTGCTCGCGCAGCGCCGTGTCGGTATCCATGAAGATGACGCCCTGCTCCTCCAGGTCCTCGCGGATCTGGTGGTAGACGACCTCGGACTCGTACTGGGCCGCGACACCGCCGACGAGGCGCTGGCGCTCCGCCTCCGGGATGCCGAGCTTCTCGTACGTGTTCTTGATGTCGTCCGGGAGGTCGTCCCAGGTCTGCGCCTGCTTCTCGGTGGAGCGGACGAAGTACTTGATGTTGTCGAAGTCGATGTCCGACAGGTCGGCGCCCCACGTCGGCATGGGCTTGCGCTCGAAGAGCTTCAGGGCCTTCATGCGGCGGTCGCGCATCCAGGCGGGCTCGTTCTTGAGCGCGGAGATGTCGGAGACGACCTCGGGCGAGATGCCGCGTCGTGCGGAGGCTCCGGCGGAGTCCGAGTCGGACCAGCCGAACTCGTAGACGCCCAGGCTCTCGAGCTCGGGGCGGTCGATCAGGATGTCTGACATGTGTACCTCGTTTCCTACCCACTGCTAACCGGTCGGGTCCCGGAGTCATTCCCCCGGGGGTGGCCCGCGGGTGCTCTCCGGCCGGTCGCGCGATCGATCTGATGCGCGGAGCGGATGATGTGCGTCCCTGGATTCCGGAGGTGTGCGTCGGCGCTCCATCGGGCCGTGTGCGGATCACGTGCGCAGGGTGCGTCGAACCGTGACCAGCTTCTCATTCTACCGGCGTCCGCCGTTCAGCGGAACCTCCGCACCTGGGTGTCGGCCGGGCGCCGGCGGCGCACCTCCACACGCGCATGGCCATACTGGTGTCGGTGGTCCGTGATTCGGTTCCGCCATGACGAACGACGCATCGACCCCGATCCCCGCCCGACTCGTGACCGCACTGGTGGGCGCCCGCCTGCCGGCCGGACCCGCACGGGCGTTCGGCCCTCTCGCTCGCGCGATCGCGGCCGACCTCCCGCTGCGGGCGCTCCCCCGCGTGCTCCTGCGCCTCCGGCGGCACCTGCTCTCCGCCGAGCCGGAGCCCGCGGTCAGGCGGCGGTCTGGAGCTCCTGGGCGGCGTCCCGGCGCTGGGCGCGCACGGTGAACAGCCTCGGGTTCACGTCGAGCAGCACGCGGACCGCGCCGACCCAGATGAGCGCCGAGCCGAGGAGGTGCACCGCGACGAGCGTCTCGGGCAGCGCGGTGAGCGACTGCGCCACCCCGACCAGTGCCTGCAGCACGACGACCACGAGGAAGGCGATCACGCGCCGCCGGGCGAGCTCCGAGCCCGCCGCCCGCGACAGGCGCAGGAGCAGCGCGGCGCCCACGACGAGCACCGCTGTGCCGAGCACGCCGTGCACGACGGTCACGCTCTCCCAGTGGAACTGCATGCGGGGCACCTCCGCGGAGTCGCCGGCGTGCGGGCCGGTCCCCGTCACGAGGGTCCCCACGAGGATCACGAGGAGCGTCAGGCCGACGAGCCCGATGCTGAGCGCCCGCGTCGCGCGGTCCGGCTCGAAGGCCACGGACTGCGAGCGGTGGGCGCGGTGCCACGTCAGTGCGGTGGTGGTGAGGAGGGCGATGGCGAGAACGAAGTGCCCGGCCACGATGTACGGGTTGAGGCCCGAGTGCACGGTCGCGCCGCCCGCGAGGGCGTTCGCGACGACGAGCCAGAACTGCGACCAGGCGAGCCGGGTCATGGTGCGGTCGCGCGGCTTCTGCAGGCGCGCGGCCGTGATCGCCCAGCCCACCGCGACCACGAGGACGCCGGTGAACGCGCGGTTCGTGAACTCGATGAAGCCGTGGATCCCGAGCTCGGGGGTCGAGGTGAGCGAGCCCGGCTCGCACGCCGGCCAGGTGGGGCAGCCGAGGCCCGAGCCGGTCAGCCGGACGACGCCCCCGAAGAAGATGATCAGGATGCTCGCGACGAGCGCCGCGGTGGTCCCCCAGCGCAGTGCGCGCGGACCGAGGGTCACCCGCTCGGCGAGCAAGGAGAACGGCGTCACCATCAGAAGGGCAGCAGCGGGTCGATGCCGACGGCGAGGAAGAGCAGGGTGAGGTATCCGATGGACCCGTGGAACACCCGCATCGGCGAGACGTGCTCGTGACGGATCGCGAGGCTGTAGAGGCGGTGCGTCTCGGCGATGAACCAGACTCCGCTGCCGAGCGCGACCACCGTGTAGAGCACCCCCATGCCGGCGACGGGGATCAGCAGGAGCGAGCAGGCGACGGTGGCCCAGGCGTAGAGGATGACCTGGAGCCCGACGATCGTGCGTCCGCGCACGACGGCCAGCATCGGCACGCCGGCGGCCTGGTAGTCGTCCCGGTACTTCATCGACAGCGGCCAGTAGTGCGGCGGCGTCCAGAGGAAGATGACGGAGAAGAGGATGACGGGGGCCCAGTCGAGCGAGCCGGTGACCGCCGCCCAGCCGATCAGCACCGGCATGCAGCCCGCGATGCCGCCCCACACGATGTTCTGCGGCGTCCGGCGCTTGAGGAAGAGCGTGTAGAACACGACGTAGATCAGGATCGCGGCGAGCGAGAGGCCCGCGGAGAGCCAGTTGGCCGTGAGGCCGAGCCAGACGATCGACAGGACGCCGATCGTGGTCGCGAAGACGAGCGCGGACCGGTCCGAGATCTCCCCGGTCACGAGCGGCCGGTTCTTCGTCCGGTTCATGATCCGGTCGATGTCGCGGTCGAAGTAGCAGTTGAACGCGCCCGCCGACCCGGCGCTCAGGGCGCCGCCGATCAGGACGTTGAGGACCAGCAGCAGGTTCGGGATCCCGCCCTGCGCCAGGATCATCGTCGGAGCGGTCACCACGAGGAGCAGCTCGATCACGCGCGGCTTCGTCAGAGCGACGAAGGCCTTCACCTTGCGCGAGAGGGACGTCGGCGACGCCCCGTCCCGCTCGACGGCGGTGGTCTCCACGACTGCGTCCATTGCTCCTCTAACGATTCGATGATCCCGAACGAGTGTAATGCGCCCGTCCGGGAGCCGGGCCCGGCGTGCACGCTTGTCCAATCGGACGCAGACATATGCGACCACGCAACCCCCGGTCAGCGGCGCACCCCCCTCCGTATACTCGGGACTGCTCGCCAGAGCGCCCGGCACGCACCCGAGCCCGCCCGACGGTCGTCGGCACGGGGCCGAGAGGGCCGTCGCCGGAGCATCGTGTCGAAGTCGTCATGCGGCGTGCTCCACCATGCGAGAGGGCGGACGGTCCCCGTCTGCCCCACGTCTCGAGAAGGGTCAGTACCAAGTGTCAGAACTGCAATGGGAATCCATTGACGAGAAGGCAGTCGACACGGCGAGGGTTCTCGCCGCGGATGCGGTCGAGAAGGTCGGCAACGGCCATCCCGGAACCGCCATGAGCCTCGCGCCCGCCGCCTACCTCCTGTTCCAGAAGGTCATGCGCCGCGATCCGTCCGACGCGACCTGGATCGGCCGCGACCGGTTCATCCTGTCGGTCGGCCACTCCTCGCTGACCCAGTACGTCCAGTTCTACCTGGGCGGCTACGGACTCGAGCTCGACGACCTCAAGGCGCTGCGCACCTGGGGCTCGAAGACCCCGGGCCACCCGGAGTACGGCCACACCGACGGCGTCGAGATCACCACCGGACCGCTCGGCCAGGGCCTCGCCTCCGCCGTGGGCTTCGCCTACGCCTCGCGCTTCGAGCGCGACCTGTTCGACCCGGAGGCCGCCGCGGGCACCTCCCCGTTCGACCACTTCGTGTACGTGATCGCCGGCGACGGCGACCTGCAGGAGGGCGTCACCAGCGAGGCCTCCTCGCTGGCCGGCCACCAGAAGCTCGGCAACCTGGTCGTCATCTACGACTCCAACCAGATCTCGATCGAGGACGACACCAACATCGCCTTCACCGAGGACGTCAAGGCGCGCTACGAGGCCTACGACTGGCAGGTCCAGGTCGTCGACTGGAAGAAGACCGGCGAGTACCACGAGGACGTCGCCGAGCTGCACGCCGCGATCGAGGCCGCGAAGGGCGAGACCGACAAGCCGTCGCTCATCATCCTGCGCACCATCATCGGCTGGCCGTCGCCGAAGAAGCAGAACACCGGCAAGATCCACGGCTCCGCCCTGGGCGCCGACGAGCTCCGCGGACTCAAGGAGGTGCTCGGCTTCGACCCCGAGAAGACCTTCGACGTCGCCGACGAGGTCATCGAGCACACCCGCAAGGCCGTCGAGCGCGGCCAGGCCCAGCACGCCGAGTGGGACGAGCAGCTCGCCGCCTGGGCGTCCGCGAACCCCGAGAAGAAGGAGCTGCTCGACCGGGTCCTCTCGGGCGAGCTGCCCGAGGGCGTCCAGGAGGCGCTCCCCGTCTTCGAGCCCGGCAAGGAGGTCTCGACCCGCGCCGCGTCCGGCAAGGTCATCAACGCCCTCGCCGGCGTGATCCCCGAGCTGTGGGGCGGCTCCGCCGACCTCGCCGAGTCGAACAACACGACGATCGAGGGAGCCGGCTCCTTCGTCCCGACGGAGTTCTCGACCCACGAGTGGACCGGGAAGAAGGGCGGCCGCGTGCTGCACTTCGGCATCCGCGAGCACGCCATGGGCGCGATCCTCAACGGGATCGTCCTGCACGGCAACACCCGCCCCTTCGGCGGCACCTTCCTGATCTTCTCCGACTACATGCGCCCGGCGGTCCGTCTCGCCGCGCTCATGAAGGCGCCGGCCATCTACGTCTGGACCCACGACTCCGTGGCGCTCGGCGAGGACGGCCCGACGCACCAGCCGGTCGAGCAGCTGTCGACCCTCCGCGCGATCCCGGGCCTGGACATCGTCCGCCCCGGCGACGCGAACGAGGTCGCCTACGCCTGGAAGACCATCCTCGAGCGCCGCGAGGGCCCCGCCGGCCTCGCGCTCACCCGTCAGAACATCCCGGTGTTCGAGCGCGGCGAGGGCGACGCGGAGGGCGAGACCTTCGCCTCCGCCGCGAACGTCGCCCGTGGTGCCTACATCCTGGCCGAGGCGCCGGGCGGCACCCCGGACGTGATCTTCATCGCGACCGGCTCCGAGGTCCAGATCGCCGTCGAGGCGCGCGAGGCCCTGAGGAGCGAGGGCGTCAACGCCCGCGTCGTCTCGGCTCCGTCCCTCGAGTGGTTCGAGGAGCAGGACGCCGAGTACCGCGAGAAGGTCCTGCCCTCCTCGGTGAAGGCCCGCGTCTCGATCGAGGCCGGCCTGAGCCTGGGCTGGCAGAAGTACGTCGGCGACGCCGGCCGCTCCGTCTCGATCGAGCACTTCGGCGCCTCGGCCGACTACAAGACCCTGTTCCGCGAGTTCGGGATCACCACCGAGGCGGCACTGTCCGCCGCCAAGGAGTCGCTCGCAGCCTCCTGACCCGAAGGCCGCGTCCACCACGGACGCGGCCTTCGCCGTCGGAGCAGCGGCTCCCCCTCACACCACGCACCACCTACGCAGAAGAAGAAGAGACATGACCGAGAACACCCCCACCGCAGAGCTCTCCGCCGCCGGCGTCAGCATCTGGCTCGACGACCTCTCCCGCTCGCGCATCTCCACCGGAGGGCTGCAGAAGCTCATCGAGGAGAAGAACGTCGTCGGAGTCACCACGAACCCCACGATCTTCGCCGCGGCCCTGACCAACGGCGAGTCCTACGACGCCCAGGTGCGCGAGCTCGCCTCCGCCGGCACCTCGGTGACCGACGCCGTCTTCGAGATCACCACCGACGACGTCGCCGCGGCGTCCGACATCTTCCGCCCGATCTACGACGCGACCAACGGCTACGACGGCCGCGTGTCGATCGAGGTCGAGCCCGGCCTGGCGCACGACGCCCAGGGCACCATCGAGCAGGCCAAGGCCCTCTGGGCCAAGGTCGACCGCCCCAACGCGATGATCAAGATCCCCGCGACCGTCGAGGGCCTCGAGGCCATCACGGAGGTCATCGGCTCCGGCATCTCGGTGAACGTCACCCTGATCTTCTCGCTCGCCCGCTACCGCGCCGTCATCAACGCGTACCTGGCCGGCCTCGAGAAGGCCAAGGACGCCGGCATCGACCTGTCGACCATCCACTCCGTCGCCTCGTTCTTCGTCTCGCGCGTCGACACCGAGATCGACAAGCGCCTCGAGGCCGTCGGCACCGACGAGGCCCGCGCCCTCAAGAGCAAGTCCGGCGTCGCCAACGCGCAGCTGGCCTACGAGGTCTTCGTCGAGGCGTTCGCCACCGAGCGCGCCCTGCTGCTCCAGGAGTCCGGCGCCAACCGCCAGCGCCCCCTCTGGGCCTCGACCGGCGTCAAGTCGACCGACCTCCCCGACACCCTCTACGTGACCGAGCTCGTCGCGGCCGGCGTGGTCAACACGATGCCCGAGAAGACCCTCGAGGCGACCTTCGACCACGGCGTCATCACCGGCGACACCGTCACGGGCTCGTACGCCGACGCGAACGCCGTCCTCGACGCCGTCGCGGCGCAGGGCGTCTCGTACGCCGACGTCACCGAGCTGCTCGAGAAGGAGGGCGTGGAGAAGTTCATCGTCTCCTGGAACGAGCTGCTCGACACCGTCACCGCGGCGCTCGAGGGCGCGAAGGCGCAGGCCTGATCATGGCCATCCAGATCCACGTCAGCGGAGACGCCGAGAAGGCCGTCGACCGCGTCGTCCCGGAGCTCGTCGCCGACGAGGTCGCGTCCGGCATCACCGCCCAGGTCCCCACCCTGTGGGGCGCCGCGGCGGAGGAGGAGGCGGCCAAGCGCCTCGGGTGGACCGAGTCGACCACCGTCTCCCGCCCCCTGATCCCCCAGATCCTCGCCCTGCGCGAGGAGTTCCAGGCCAAGGGCGTCGACCACATCGTCCTCGGCGGCATGGGCGGCTCCTCGCTCGCGCCCGAGGTCATCACCCGCACCGCCGGCGTAGAGCTCACCGTGCTCGACTCGACGGCGCCCGGCCAGGTGCTCGCGGCCCTGAACGACCGGCTCGCGTCGACCGCGGTCGTCATCTCCTCGAAGTCCGGCTCGACCGTCGAGACCGCGAGCCAGAAGAAGGCCTACGAGAAGGCGTTCACGGAGGCGGGCATCGATCCGCTCGACCGCATCGTCATCGTGACCGACCCGGGCTCGCCCCTGGACACCTCCTCCCGCGAGGCCGGCTACCGCGTGTTCAACGCCGACCCGAACATCGGCGGGCGCTTCTCGGCGCTCTCCGCGTTCGGCCTCGTGCCGTCCGGGCTCGCCGGCGCCGACATCGAGGCCCTCCTCGACGAGGCGGCCGAGGCCTCCCTCGGGCTCGCCGTGGACTCCCCCGAGAACCCGGGCCTGATCCTCGGAGCGGCGATCGCCGCGACCAGCCCGCGCCGCGACAAGCTCGCGATCGTCGCCGACGGGACCGACATCGTCGGCTTCGCCGACTGGGCGGAGCAGCTCATCGCCGAGTCCACCGGCAAGGACGGCACGGGCATCCTCCCCGTCGTCCTCGGCACGCTGGCCCCCGAGCTCTCGGAGGACCTGCCCGACGTGCAGGTCGTCCGCCTGGTCGAGGACGCCACGGCGCTGCACCTGTTCCCGCGCGACCGCCACGAGGGCGAGATCCTCCTCTCCGGCTCGCTCGGCGCTCAGATGCTGACGTGGGAGTACGCCGTCGCCGTCGCGGGTCGCCTCCTGGGCATCAACCCGTTCGACCAGCCCGACGTCGAGTCGGCGAAGGTCGCGACCCGGGCCCTGCTCGAGAAGCGCCCCGAGCCCGAGGCGCCCGCGTTCACCGACGCGGGCATCGAGGTCACCGGCAGCAGCAGCGTCACCGAGGGCGTCTCGACCGTCGCCGCCGCTGTCGACCGCCTCCTCGCGCAGCTGGGCGACGGCGGCTACGTCTCGATCCAGGCGTACGTCGACCGCCTCGCGCTCCCGCAGCTCGAGGGCGTGCGCGACCTCCTCGCCGCGCAGGCCCAGCGCCCCGTCACCTTCGGGTGGGGCCCGCGCTTCCTGCACTCGACCGGGCAGTACCACAAGGGCGGGGCGCCGACCGGCGTGTTCCTCCAGATCACCGAGCGCTCCGACGTGGACCTCGAGATCCCGGACAGCCCGTTCACCTTCGGCCAGCTCATCCTGGCGCAGGCCGCCGGTGACGCGAGCGTGCTCGCCGAGCACGGCCGGCCGGTGCTGACCCTCACGCTGACCGACCCCGAGGCCGACCTCGAGGCGCTCTTCGAGGCCCTCAACACCTGATCCGACGGGCACGCCGCCGCTGCGCTCTCGAGCGCACGGCGGCGTGCCCGCGGTCGTCCCGCGACCACTTCCCGGGGCAGCAGCCGGGCCCGCCCGCTCCTCCCCCTCCCTCACCGATAGCAGTGCGCCGGTCCCACCGGCACACAGAAGGACACTGCACATGTCTGTGGACATCACCCCCGAGTTCAACCCGCTGAGGTTGAGCTTCGACCGCCGGTTGAACCGGATCGCCGGGCCAAGCGGCCTCGTCATCTTCGGCGTGACCGGCGACCTCTCCCGCAAGAAGCTCATGCCCGCGGTCTACGATCTCGCCAACCGCGGCCTCCTGCCTCCCGGCTTCGCCCTCGTCGGATTCGCCCGGCGCGACTGGGACGACCAGGACTTCGAGCAGGTCGTCCACGACTCCGTGAAGAAGCACGCCCGCACCGAGTTCCACGAGGAGGTCTGGGCGCAGCTCGCGCAGGGCATCCGGTTCGTGCAGGGCGAGTTCGACGACCCCGAGGCGTTCGCCCGCCTGAAGACGACCGTCGACGACCTCGACCGCGAGCGCGGCACGAACGGCAACTTCGCCTTCTACCTCTCGATCCCCCCGAAGTCCTTCCCGCAGGTCACCGAGCAGCTGCGCAGCTCCGGCCTCGCCGAGCAGAAGGACGGCCAGTGGCGCCGCGTCGTCATCGAGAAGCCGTTCGGCAGCGACCTGAAGACGGCTCGCGAGCTGAACGACGTCGTCGAGTCGGTCTTCCCGCCCGACTCCGTCTTCCGGATCGACCACTACCTCGGCAAGGAGACGGTCCAGAACATCCTGGCCCTCCGCTTCGCCAACATGATGTACGAGCCGCTCTGGAACTCGAACTACGTCGACCACGTGCAGATCACCATGGCCGAGGACATCGGCGTGGGCGGGCGCGCGGGCTACTACGACGGCATCGGAGCGGCGCGCGACGTCATCCAGAACCACCTGCTGCAGCTGCTCGCCCTGACCGCCATGGAGGAGCCGATCTCGTTCGACGCGGCCGACCTCCGTGCGGAGAAGGAGAAGGTCCTCGCGGCCGTCCGCCTCCCCGCCGACCTCTCCACTTCTACCGCCCGCGGACAGTACGCCGGCGGCTGGCAGGGCGGCGAGAAGGTGCTCGGCTTCCTCGAGGAGGACGGCATGAGCCCCACCTCGACCACCGAGACCTACGCCGCCATGCGCCTGGACATCGGCACCCGACGCTGGGCCGGCGTGCCGTTCTACCTGCGGGCCGGCAAGCGCCTCGGCCGCCGCGTCACCGAGATCGCGGTCGTGTTCAAGCGGGCACCGAAGCAGCTCTTCGCCGAGAGCCAGACCACGTCGCTGGGCCAGAACGCGCTCGTCATCCGCGTCCAGCCCGACGAGGGCGTCACCATGCGATTCGGCTCGAAGGTGCCCGGCGCCGGCATGCAGGTGCGCGACGTGACGATGGACTTCGGCTACGGTCACGCGTTCACCGAGGCGAGCCCCGAGGCCTACGAGCGCCTCGTCCTCGACGTCCTCCTGGGCGAGCCGCCGCTCTTCCCACGGCACGAGGAGGTCGAGCTGTCCTGGAAGATCCTCGACCCGATCGAGGAGTTCTGGGCCACGCAGGGCCAGCCCGAGCAGTACCGCCCCGGAACCTGGGGCCCCGATTCCGCCGACGAGCTCCTCGCCCGCGACGGCCGCACCTGGAGGCGTCCATGATCGTCGATCTGCCCGACACCACGACGAGCGAGGTCTCGAAGACCCTCGTCAAGATCCGCGAGGAGGGCGGCGCCGTCGCCCTCGGCCGCGTCCTCACCCTCATCATCGCGACCTCGCGGGGTCACGAGGAGGAGGCCATCGAGGCCGCGAACGACGCGTCCCGCGAGCACCCGATGCGCGTCATCGTGGTCTCGAAGGACGACGGCACCACCACGGTCCCGGTCGACGCGACGGCGCGGGTCGACGCGCAGATCCGGGTCGGAGGCGACGCCGGCGCGAGCGAGGTCGTCGTGCTCCGTCCCTACGGAGACGCGGCCGAGGACGAGGAGAGCCTGGTCACGGGCCTGCTCCTCCCCGACGCCCCCGTCGTGGCCTGGTGGCCGAACAGCGCTCCGGACAACGCCTCCGCGTCCCCGATCGGCCGGATCGCCACCCGGCGGATCACCGACGCGTCGGCCCAGTCGAACCCGGCGGAAGCGCTGCACCACCTCGCGTCCACCTACGCCCCCGGCGACACCGACTTCGCCTGGACCCGCCTCACCCTCTGGCGCGCGCAGCTCGCCGCCGTGCTCGACCAGCCGCCCTACGAGCCGATCACGGCCGTCGAGGTCTCGGGCGCGCCCGACTCCCCCTCCACGATCCTGCTCGCCGCCTGGCTGCAGCTCGAGCTCGACATCCCCGTCGACCACGAGCTCACGATCAGCGCCACCGGGTCCAGCGGGATCCACGGCGTCCGGCTCATCCGCGAGTCCGGAGTGATCGAGCTCGAGCGCTCGGTGCCCAACGTCGCGACGCTCACGCAGCCCGATCAGCCGGTCCACGACATCTCGCTCCCCCGCCGCAGCCTCCGGGACTGCCTGGCGGAGGAGCTGCGTCGACTCGACCCGGATGACCTGTACGGTGAAGTGATCTCGCGCGGGGTCGACATGCTCACTGAGAAGGCCGAGGCCCGCAGCGCCTCCTGAGGTGTGGGCGCCCGTCCAGGGCGCCCACACCTCAGAGCTTCCCGACACGGAGCCGAACCCCGCCGATCGGCACCCGAACCCGAAGGAGTCCCCTGAGATGACCACCGAACGCCGCGTGCTGGTCCACCGCGACAAGCAGACCCTCGCCGGCTCGGTCGCCGCCCGGTTCCTCACCAAGACGATCGACGTCCTCGACGACCTGGGTTCGGCGAACGTCGTGCTCACCGGAGGGACGATGGGAGCCGCCACGCTCAAGGAGATCGGCTCCTCCTCCGCCGCCGGCAACGTGGACTGGTCGCGCGTGCACTTCTGGTGGGGCGACGAGCGCTGGGTGCCCCGCGGCCACGAGGACCGCAACGACGTCCAGGCCGGGGACCTCTTCAGCGTCCTCGATGTGCCGGCGGCGAACGTGCACTCCTACCCGGCCTCGGACGAGGGCCTGGACCTCGACGGCGCCGCCGCTGCCTACGACGCGGAGCTGCGCGGGCACGCCTCCGAGGGGCGCGACTACCCGCGCTTCGACATCACCTTCCTCGGCGTCGGGCCGGACGGGCACATCGCGTCGCTGTTCCCCGAGCGCTCCGCGATCCGCTCCACGACGCCCGGCGTCCTCGCCGTCCGCAACTCTCCGAAGCCGCCGCCCGAGCGCCTCACCCTCACGCTGCCGCTGATCAACCAGTCGGACCGCATCTGGATGGTGCTCGCCGGCGCCGACAAGGCCTCGGCCCTGGGCCTCGCGCTCGCGGGTGCCAGCACGAACGAGGTGCCCGCGTCGGGCGCGTTCGGTCGCAAGCGCACGGTGTTCTTCGTCGACCAGGAGGCAGCGGCCGAGGTCCCCGAGTCGCTCATCGCTCCGAGCTACTGAGCACGGTCCGGAAACGACGGAAGGCCCGTCCCCCGAGGGGGCGGGCCTTCCGTCGTTCGTCGTCCGGTGAGGATCAGGACGGGGTCGCGGTGCCTCGTCGGGCGCGCAGCTGCTGCAGCGCCTCCTCGAGGAGCTGAGCCGCCTCGGCCTCGGTGCGGCGCTCCTTCACGTAGGCGAGGTGCGTCTTGTAGGGCTCGGTCTTCGCGACCTGCGGCGGGTTCGCCCGGTCGCGGCCCGCGGGGAGACCGGACTGCGGCGAGTCGATCACCTCGGGGATCTCGTCCTCGGGGAGGGCCGCCGAGAAGTGGCGCACAGTCTCGTTGCCGAGAGCGTCCCAGTAGGAGACCGCGACGCGCTCCGCGTGGAAGCCCCGGTCCTGCTCGCCCATGGGTCCTGCGCCGACGCGCGAACCGCGGATTGCACTGCCGCCTGATGCCATTGCGAGTACCCCTATGCTCCGGTGGTGAACTTGGTGATGAGTCCGAGAACCACGATGCAGGCCAGCCAGACGACGCCCAGGATCACGGTGATGCGGTTCAGGTTGCGCTCGGCGACGCCCGACGCGCCGAGGTTGGAGGTGACTCCGCCCCCGAACATGTCGGACAGACCGCCGCCGCGCCCCTTGTGGAGCAGGATCAGCATGGTGAGCAGGAGGCTCGTGATGCCCAGGATGACCTGGAGCACGACCTGGAGGATGTCCACGCGGTACCTTTCGAAGTTCTGGCGCGTTGCGCGCCCCGACGAGTATAACGGCGCCTGCGAATCCGCGAGGAATGCGTCGTCCCGTGTTCAGGGCGATGTATACGAGTGTCCGACGATGGGCGGAGCGGGTGGCCTCGTCAAGGTGCCCTCGACAACCTCTCCAGTCGCTTGACCGCGAGCCTGTGATCCACGTACTTTCGGATCGATCGAGCCGAACGCGCCACGCTCTCGGAGGGCACCCCGCAACGAGCCGACAGCCCCGGACCGGCCAACGCGTGAAGCCGGTGTGGGATCTTCCGAGGCGAACCGGTGATCCGCGTTTCACCGGATCGACGTAGCCGGACGCATCCCGCTCTCGGAACCGCGCCCGGTCGCGGAGCCGACCGCGCCACGCCGCGCAGGGAGCGGCGTGGACGACAGCGAGGCGAACCGGTGATCCGCGTCCCAGCGGATCGACGTAGCCGGACGCATCCCGCTCTCGGAACCGCGCCCCGTCGCGAAGCCGACCGCGCCACGCCGTGCAGGGAGCGGCGTGGACGACGAGAGGGCGGGCCCGATGGGCCCGCCCTCTCGTCGCAGCAGCTCAGACCCCGACGTGGTTCCGGAATCGCGCGATCGCCGCGAACTCGTCGACCTGGAGGCTGGCGCCTCCGACGAGTGCTCCGTCGACGTCGGGCTCGCGCATGAAGCCGGCGATGTTGCCGGACTTCACGGAGCCGCCGTAGAGGATGCGGGTCTTCGCGGCGGTGTCGGCGCCGAGGACGTCGGCGACGACTCCGCGGAGCGCCTTGCAGACCTGCTGGGCCTGCTCGGGCGTCGCGGCCTGTCCGGAGCCGATGGCCCAGACCGGCTCGTAGGCGACGACGAGGTCGGCGTCCGCGGGGAGGCCGGTGAGGGCCTCCTTCAGCTGGGCCACCGGCACGGCCGACGGGCCGTGCTTCTCGAGGTCCTCCGCGGTCTCGCCGACGCAGATGATCGGAGCGATGCCGTGCTGGAGGGCTGCAGCCGACTTGGCGGCGATGTCCGCGTCCGTCTCGCCGTGGAGCGTGCGACGCTCCGAGTGGCCGACGATCACGTAGTCGCAGTCGAGCTGCTTCAGGAACTGGCCCGAGATCTCACCGGTGTAGGCGCCGCTGTCGAACTTCGAGACGTCCTGCGCGCCGTACTTGAGCGGCAGCTTGTCCGAGTCGACGAGGATCTGCACGGGCCGGAGGTCCGTGAAGGGCGGGAACACCGCGACCTCGACGCCGTCGAAGTCGTGATCGGCGTCCTTGAGGCTCCACGCCAGCTTCTGCACGAAGGCGATGGCCTGGAGGTGGTCCAGGTTCATCTTCCAGTTGCCGGCGATGAGCGGGGTGCGGGCGGCGGTGTCTACCATCCGAGGACCTCCAGTCCGGGGAGGCGCTTGCCCTCGAGGAATTCGAGGCTCGCTCCGCCTCCCGTCGAGATGTGGCCGAACTGGTCGTCGCGGAACCCGAGGGCGCGGACGGCCGCGGCGGAGTCGCCTCCGCCGACGACGCTGAGGCCGTCGACCTCGGTGAGCGCCTGCGCGACGGTCTTGGTGCCCGCCGCGAACGGCTCGAGCTCGAAGACGCCCATGGGGCCGTTCCAGAACACCGTCTCGGACGCCGCGATGATCTCGGCGAAGTGCGCGGCGGTGTCCGGCCCGATGTCCAGGCCGAGGCCCTTCTCACCGAAGGGCGTGCCCTCGATCGCGTCGGCCGAGGCGACCTGGTGCTCGGCGTCGGGGCCGAACTCCGACGCCACGACGACGTCCGTCGGCAGGACGATCTCCACGCCCAGCTCCTTCGCCTTCGCGAGGTAGCCGAGCACGGTGTCGACCTGGTCCGCCTCCAGCAGGCTGGCGCCGACCTCGTGGCCCTGGGCCTTGAGGAAGGTGAAGAGCATTCCGCCGCCGATGAGGATCGAGTCGACCTTCGGCAGCAGGTGCTCGATCACGCCGAGCTTGTCCGAGACCTTCGAGCCGCCGAGGACGACCGCGTAGGGGCGCTCGGGCTTCTCGGTGAGCCGCTCCAGCACCTCGAGCTCGGCCGCGATCAGCGTGCCGGCGGCGCTGGGGAGAAGCTCGGCGAGCTCGTAGACGCTCGCCTGCTTGCGGTGCACGACGCCGAACCCGTCGGAGACGAAGGCGTCACCGTAGGCGGCCAGCTTCTCGGCGAAGGTGCGGCGCTCGGCCTCGTCCTTGCTCGTCTCGCCGGCGTTGAACCGGAGGTTCTCGAGGACGACGACCTGGCCGTCCTCGAGGGCGTCGACGGCGGCCGAGGCCGCCTCCCCGACGGTGTCCTCGGCGAAGGCCACCGGCGCGTCGAGCAGCTCGCCGAGGCGGGCGGCGACGGGAGCGAGGCTGTACTTCGCCTCGGGCTTCCCCTCGGGGCGCCCGAGGTGGCTCACGACCACGACTCGGGCGCCCTCGGAGACCAGACGCTGGAGCGTGGGCACCGACGCGCGCACGCGGCCGTCGTCCGTGATCGTTCCGTCCTTCAGGGGGACGTTCAGATCGCAGCGGACGACGACGCGCTTGCCTGCGAGGGAGCCCAGTGAGTCCAGAGTGCGGAGCGTCACTGCGCGCAGCCCTTAGAGCTTGCCGGCGACGAACTCGGTGACGTCGACGAGGCGGTTGGAGTAGCCCCACTCGTTGTCGTACCAGGAGGCGACCTTGACCTGGCTGCCGATGACCTTCGTGAGGCCCGCGTCGAAGATCGACGAGTGCGGGTCGGTCACGATGTCGCTCGAGACGATCGGGTCCTCGGTGTACTTGAGGATGCCCTTGAGGTCTCCCTCGGAGGCCGCCTTGTACGCCGCGTTGATCTCCTCGACGGTGGCGGGCTTGGTCAGCTCGACGGTGAGGTCGGTGATCGAGCCGGTCGGGACCGGGACGCGGAGGGCGTAGCCGTCGAGCTTGCCGACGAGCTCCGGGATGACCAGGCCGAGCGCCTTGGCGGCACCGGTCGAGGTCGGGATGATGTTGACGGCGGCGGCGCGGGCGCGACGCAGGTCGCTGTGCGGGCCGTCCTGGAGGTTCTGGTCGGCGGTGTACGCGTGGACCGTGGTCATCAGGCCGCGCTCGATGCCGAAGTTGTCGAGCAGCACCTTGGCGAGCGGCGCGAGGCAGTTCGTGGTGCAGGACGCGTTCGAGATGATGTCGTGCGTCGCGGGGTCGTAGGTGTTCTCGTTCACGCCGAGGACCAGGGTCGCGACGTCGCTGCCGGTGGCGGGAGCGGAGACGATGACCTTCTTGGCACCCGCGGTGATGTGCTTGCGCGCGTCCTCCGACTTGGTGAAGCGGCCGGTCGACTCGATGACGACGTCGACTCCCAGCTCGCCCCAGGGGAGGTTCGCGGGGTCGCGCTCCTCGAGGACGATGATCGGCTTGCCGTTGACGACGATGCGGTCGCCGTCGAGCTCGACGGTCGCGTCGAGGCGGCCCGTGATGGAGTCGTACTTCAGGAGGTGCGCGAGGGCCTTGTTGTCGGTGAGGTCGTTGACCGCGACGATCTCGAGGTCGCTGCCCTTGGCGAGGGCTGCACGGAAGAAGTTACGGCCGATACGGCCGAAGCCGTTGATGCCGATCTTGACGGACACAGATATCTCCTGGTGAGGAAAGGCACCTCGACGGTGCAGTGGAGGGGTGGAAGCCGACGACAGGGCGTCCCGGACGCGGGGCCCGGGACGCCGAGATCGCTACGACAGTAGCAGCAGGCCCGAAGTCTTCTCGCGGGCCTTCTCGAAGCGCGCGGAGACGTCGGCCCAGTTCACGATGTTCCAGAACGCCTTGACGTAGTCGGCCTTCACGTTGACGTAGTCGAGGTAGAAGGCGTGCTCCCACATGTCGAGGAGGAGGACCGGGACGGTCGCCGCGGCGAGGTTGCCCTGGTGGTCGTAGAGCTGCTCGATGATGAGCTTCTCGCCGAGCGAGTCCCAGGCGAGGATCGACCAGCCGGAGCCCTGGATGCCGAGGGCCGAGGCGGTGAAGTGGGCGCGGAACTTGTCGAACGACCCGAAGTTGTCGTCGATGGCCGCGGCGAGCTCGCCGACGGGCTTGTCGCCGCCGTCCGGCGAGAGGTTGTTCCAGAACACGGTGTGGTTCACGTGACCGGCGAGGTTGAAGGCGAGGTCCTTCTGGAGCTTGTTCACGTTCGCGAGGTTCTCGCTGTCGCGAGCCTCCTGCAGCGAGGCGAGGGCGGTGTTCGCCCCGGCCACGTACGTCGCGTGGTGCTTGTCGTGGTGGAGCTCCATGATCCGCCCACTGATGTTCGGCTCGAGGGCCGAGTAGTCGTAGGGCAGTTCGGCGAGCGTGTAGTCAGCCATGTGCGATCTCCTGTTCGTGGTCGTCGCTCCCGTGCGACCCGCCGGCGTCTCGGCGTCCTCCGCGAGGCGGAGGAGGAGGGCCGGGAGTGTCCTGAGCGACCCGATCAGTCTAGCGAGGGGGCCCCTCCGCGTTCGGAGGGCTTGCGTTGTTCGACCAGGAGACACTCAGCGTTCGCCGGGCGGGGCGCGCCGTGCGGCCGGGCCTACAGGTCCTGCAGCTCTGCCGGGAGGTTCGCGTCGGTGCCCGGGATGTCGAGGTCGGACGCGCGCTTGTCGGCCATCGCGAGGAGGCGGCGGATGCGGCCGGCGACGGCGTCCTTCGTCATCGGCGGATCGGCGTGGTGGCCGAGCTCGTCGAGGCTCGCGTCGCGGTGCGCGAGGCGCAGGCGCCCGGCGTAGCGGAGGTGCTCGGGGATGTCGTCGCCGAGGATCTCCATCGCGCGCTCGACGCGGGCGCACGCCGCGACGGCGGCCTGGGCGGAGCGGCGGAGGTTCGCGTCGTCGAAGTTGACGAGGCGGTTCGCGGTCGCCCGCACCTCGCGGCGCTGGCGCAGCTCCTCCCAGCTCGCGACGGTCGCGGTCGCGCCCATCAGGGTGAGCATCGCGCTGATGCTCTCGCCGTCGCGGATGACGACCCGGTGGACGCCGCGCACCTCGCGGGACTTGGCCTGGACTCCCAGGCGTCCGGCGGCTCCGACGATCGCCATGGCCGCCTCGTTGCCGGGGCAGATGATCTCGAGCGCCGCGGAGCGGCCCGGGTCGGTCAGCGAGCCCTGGGCGAGGAAGGCGCCGCGCCACAGGGCGGCGAGCTCCTCGCGGGAGCCGGTCGTGAGGCGGTTGGGCAGGCCGCGGACGGGCCGGCCCCGCTGGTCGAGGAGGCCGGTCTGCCGGGCGAGGGTGTCCCCGCCCTCGACGACGCGCACCAGCCAGCTCGTGGTCCTCCGGGATCCGCCGGCCGAGACGATGCTGCCCTCGCTGCGGACGCCGTACAGCTCCGCGAGGTCGCGGCGCACGCGGGTCGCGAGCGGGGCGGAGTCGAGCTCGACCTCGACCGCGAGGCGGTTGGAGATGATGTGCAGTCCTCCGGAGAAGCGGAGGATGGTCGCCAGTTCGGCGGCACGGACGGTGTTCTTGCGCGAGACGATCGCGACCAGTTCGCCCTTGACGTCTGCGGTGAGGGCCACGGAGTCTTCCTTACGTCGGGTGCGCGGCTGAGCGCGCGGGGATCATTCTCGGCCGAGGTCGCGGTGCGCCACGTTGACGGCGACGCCCGGCAGCTCGGCCAGACGGGCCGCGACACGGCCCGCGACCGCGACGGAGCGGTGCTTGCCTCCCGTGCAGCCGATCGCGATGGTCGCGTGGCGCTTGTTCTCGCGCTGGTAGCCGTCGAGCACGGGGCGCAGGGCCCGGGAGTAGGAGTCGATGAACTCCTCGGCGCCCTGCTGGGCCAGCACGTAGTCTCTCACCTCTTCGTCGAGACCCGTGTGCGGACGCAGCTCCGGGATCCAGTACGGGTTCGGCAGGAACCGCGCGTCGGCCACCATGTCGGCGTCCGTCGGCAGCCCGTACTTGAAGCCGAAGCTCATCACCGTGACCTGGAGGCCCGCGCGGCCGGCCTCGGCGAAGCGCTCGGTGATGCTGGTGGCCAGCTGGTGGATGTTGAGGTCCGAGGTGTCGATGACGATGTCGGCCGACTCCCGCAGCTGAGCGAGGCGCGTCCGCTCGGCGGAGATGCCGTCGAGGAGGGTCCCCCGGCCCTGCAGCGGGTGCGGACGGCGCACCTGCTCGAAGCGGCGGACGAGCGCGGCGTCGGTGGCCTCGAGGAACACCACTCGGAGGTCGACCCCGGCGCGCAGCTCGCGGACGATGTCGCCGAGGTCCTCGAAGAAGTCGCGTCCGCGGACGTCGACGACCGCCGCGATCTTCGGCAGCGTGTCCCCTGCACGCTGCGCCAGGTCGACCAGCGGGCGCAGCATCTGCGGCGGCAGGTTGTCGACGACGTACCAGCCGAGGTCCTCCAGCGCGTTCGCGGCCGTGGACCGGCCCGCTCCGGACATCCCCGTGACGATCAGCACGTCCTGCTGCTCGCTCTCCGTGCTCATGCGCTCTCCGTGCTCGTGTCTGCTCGTGTCCTCGGTGCCGGGCACCGGCCGCTCTCCCCCGGAGCGCGGGCCTCCAGCCTAGGGCGTGCCCCTGACGGAGGACCCGTCCGGATGCAGGTGCGCGTGGATCGCGCCCGCCAGCGTCGGGCCGATGCCCTTGACCTCGGCGATCTCGGCCTCGCCCGCCTCGCGGAGCCGGGCGACGGATCCGAAGTGCTTCAGCAGGTCGCGGACTCGCGTGCCTCCGAGCCCGGGCACCTCGGCCAGCTGCGACGAGATGTCGCGCTTGCGACGCGTCCTCTGGTGGGTGATCGCGAAGCGGTGCGCCTCGTCGCGGATGCGCTGGAAGAGGAAGAGCGCATCGCTGTTGCGCGGCAGGATGACGGGGAAGTCGGAGTCCGGCAGCCAGATCTCCTCGAGGCGCTTGGCGATCCCGCAGAGGGTGATGCCGGTCACCCCGGACTCGTCGAGCGCGCGCTGCGCGGCTGCGACCTGCGGCTGGCCGCCGTCGACGATCAGCAGCTGCGGGGGGTACGAGAACTTGCGCCGCTTGGCCTCGCCGGTCTCGGGGTCGACCGCCGCGGGCTCGACCGGCTCGCGGAGGTACGCGAGGCGGCGGGTGAGCACCTGGTGCAGCGACTCGGTGTCGTCCGTCGACTCCGCGATGGAGAACCGCCGGTACTGGTCCTTCCGCGCGAGCCCGTCCTCGAAGACCACCATCGAGGCGACGATGTTGGTGCCGCTGAGGTGGGAGACGTCGTAGCACTCCATCCGGAGCGGCGCCTCGCTCATGCCGAGGGCGTCGCGGATGTCCTCCAGGGCCTGCGTCCGAGCGGTGAAGTCGGCGGAGCGGCGGGTCTTGTAGAGCATCAGCGAGTGCTTCGCGTTCTGCGTCGCCGTCTCGAGGAGGGCGGCCTTGTCTCCGCGCTGGGCCGCTCGGAGGCGCACGTTCGTGCCGCGCAGTCCGCTCAGCCACTCCTCGAGCGCCTCGGTGTCCTCGGGCAGCTCCGGCACGACGACCTCCCGGGGCGGGACGTCGCCGGTCTCGTAGGCGGCCTGGAGTGCCGTGTCGACGAGCTCCGCCGTGCTCATGTCGAGCTCCTTGTCGACGACCCAGCCCCGCTCGCCGCGGATGCGCCCGCCGCGGACCCGGAACTGCTGCACGGAGGCGGCGAGTTCGTCGTGGACGATCGCGTAGAGGTCGACGTCCACGTTGTCCTTGAGCACGACCGCGCTCTTGGCGAGGACCGCGTCGAGGGCGGCGGCCTGATCGCGCAGCTTCCCCGCGCGCTCGTACTCCATCGCCGCGGCGGCCTCGCGCATCTCCTTCTCGAGCTCGCCGATCATCCGGCGGTCGTGGCTGCCCATGAAGGCGACGAAGCGGTCGACCATCTCGCGGTGCTCGGCGAAGGTGACGCGGTGGGAGCAGGGCCCGCCGCAGCGGCCGATCTGCGACGCGAAGCAGGGCTTGCCGCTCTGCATGGCGCGCTTGTAGTTGGAGTCGTTGCAGGTCCTGATCGGGAACGCCTTGATCATCAGGTCGATCGTCTCGTGGATCGCCCAGATCTTGGGGTAGGGCCCGAAGTAGCGGGCCTTCCTGATCTTGGCGTTCCGCGTGACCATCACCCGCGGGGCCTCGTCGCCGAGCGTCACCGCCATGTAGGGGTAGGACTTGTCGTCGCGGAACTTGACGTTGAAGGGTGGATCGAACTCGTTGATCCAGGTGAACTCGAGCTGCAGGGCCTCGACGTCGGTGCCGACGACGGTCCACTCGACGCCGGAGGCCGAGGTGACCATCCGCCGGGTGCGCTCGTGCAGGCTCGGCAGCGGGGCGAAGTAGTTGCTCAGCCGCGCGCGGAGGTTCTTGGCCTTGCCCACGTAGAGCACCCGCCCCCGGGCGTCCGTGAAGCGGTACACGCCCGGTAGGGTCGGGATCTCACCCGGCTTCGGCCGGAAGTCGACTGTCTGCGCCATGCCTCTCGCTCGCGTCAGCCGAGGATCTCGGCGAGGAACATGCCGGTGTGGCTGCCCTCGACCTTCGCCACGTGCTCGGGGGTGCCCACCGCGACCACCTGTCCGCCGCCGGCGCCGCCCTCGGGACCCATGTCGATCAGCCAGTCGGCGGACTTGATGACGTCGAGGTTGTGCTCGATGGTGATCACCGTGTTGCCCTTGTCGACCAGGCCGTTGAGGACGAGGAGGAGCTTGCGGACGTCCTCGAAGTGCAGGCCCGTCGTCGGCTCGTCGAGCACGTAGACGCTGCGGCCGTTGGAGCGGCGCTGGAGCTCGGTGGCCAGCTTCACGCGCTGCGCCTCGCCGCCGGAGAGCGTGGTCGCGCTCTGCCCGAGGCGGACGTAGCCGAGGCCCACCTCCACCAGCGTGCGGAGGAAGCGGTGGATCGCCGTGATCGGCTCGAAGAAGTCGGCCGCCTCGGCGATCGGCATGTCGAGCACCTCGGCGATGTTCTTGCCCTTGTAGTGCACGGTCAGGGTGTCGCGGTTGTAGCGCGCTCCCCCGCAGACCTCGCACGCCACGTAGACGTCGGGCAGGAAGTTCATCTCGATCTTGATGGTGCCGTCGCCCGAGCAGGCCTCGCAGCGGCCGCCCTTGACGTTGAAGCTGAAGCGGCCGGGCAGGTACCCCCGCGCCTTCGCCTCGGTGGTCTCGGCGAAGAGGTTGCGGATGCGGTCGAACACGCCCGTGTAGGTGGCGGGGTTCGAGCGCGGCGTGCGGCCGATCGGGTTCTGGTCGACGTGCACGACCTTGTCGAGGTTCTCGAGGCCGGTGACGCGCGTGTGCTTGCCCGGCACCTTGCGGGCGCCGTTGAGCTGGTTGGCGAGCACGCGGTAGAGGATGTCGTTCACGAGGGTGCTCTTGCCGGAGCCGGAGACCCCGGTGACCGCGACGAACGTGCCGAGCGGGAACTCCGCGTCGACCTTGCGGAGATTGTTGGCGTTCGCCCCGACGACCTTGATCATCCGCTTGCGGTCGATCTTCCGCCGCTTCTTCGGGACCTCGATCGCCTTGCGGCCCGAGACGTAGTCGCCGGTCAGCGAGTGGGTGTTCTCGAGCAGCGACTCGTAGGAGCCGGAGTGCACGACCTTGCCGCCGTTGACCCCGGCGCCCGGGCCGATGTCGACGATCCAGTCGGCGGTGCGGATGGTGTCCTCGTCGTGCTCGACCACGATCAGCGTGTTGCCCAGGTCGCGCAGCTTGATGAGGGTGTCGATCAGGCGGCGGTTGTCGCGCTGATGCAGGCCGATGCTCGGCTCGTCGAGCACGTAGAGCACGCCGGTCAGCCCGGAGCCGATCTGGGTCGCCAGGCGGATGCGCTGCGCCTCGCCGCCCGACAGGGAGGCGGCGGCGCGCGAGAGGTTGAGGTAGTTGAGCCCGACCTCGATGAGGAAGTCGATGCGCGCGCGGATCTCGCGCAGCACCTGCGCGGCGATGTGCGCCTCGCGGTCGGTCAGCTCGAGCCGGCTCATGAAGTCCTGGGCGTCGCCGAGGCTGAGGTCGGCCACGTCCGCGATGCTCGCCCCGTGCACGAGCACGGCGAGCACCTCCGGCTTCAGGCGGGAGCCCTTGCACACGGGGCAGGGCACCTCGCGGAGGAACTCGGACCAGCGGGTGCGCTGGACATCGGTCTCGGCCTGGACGAACTGGCGCTCGATGTAGGGCACGACGCCCTCGAAGCCCGAGGTGTAGCTCATCTCGCGGCCGTAGCGGTTCTTCCACTTGACCTTGACCTCGAAGTTGTCGCCGTGGAGGACGGCCTGTTGCACCTCGGTGCTGAGGCGCTTCCACGGGGTGGTGAGCGTGAAGCCGAGGTCGCGGGAGAGGCCGTCGAGCAGCTTCTCGTAGTACTGGAACAGGCCCTTGCCCTGGGTGGTCCAGGGGATGATGACGCCCTCGGCGATGCTCAGGTCGGGGTCGCCGAGCAGCAGCTCGTCGTCGACCGACATGCGCGTGCCGAGGCCCGAGCACTCCGGGCAGGCGCCGAAGGGCGCGTTGAAGGAGAAGGTCCGCGGCTCGATCTCGGTCAGCGAGATCGGGTGGTTGTTGGGGCAGGACAGCTTCTCGGAGTAGGTGGTCCAGGCGCCGTCGCCCTCGCCGTCGACGTAGTTGATCTGCACGATGCCGTCGGTGAGCCGCAGGGCCGTCTCGAGCGAGTCGGTGAGGCGCCCGAGGATGTCGGGGCCGGCCACGAGCCGGTCGACCACGACGGAGATGTCGTGCTTGTACTGCTTCTTGAGCACCGGCGGCTCGCTCAGCTGGACGAGCTTCCCGTCCACCATGGCGCGGGAGTAGCCGCCCGCGGTCAGCTCCTTGAAGAGGTCGACGAACTCGCCCTTCTTCTGCGAGACGACGGGGCTGAGGATCTGGTAGCGGGTACCGGTCTCGAGCTCCATCAGCTGGTCGGCGATCTGCTGCACGGTCTGCGCGGAGATCCGCTCGCTGCAGATGGGGCAGTGCGGGACGCCGATGCGCGCCCAGAGCAGACGCATGTAGTCGAAGATCTCGGTGATCGTGCCGACGGTGGAGCGCGGGTTGCGGTTCGTCGACTTCTGGTCGATCGAGACCGCGGGGCTGAGGCCCTCGATGAAGTCGACGTCAGGCCGGTCCACCTGCCCGAGGAACTGGCGGGCGTACGCGGAGAGGGACTCGACGTAGCGCCGCTGGCCCTCCGCGAAGATCGTGTCGAAGGCCAGGGAGGACTTGCCCGAGCCCGAGAGACCGGTGAACACCACCATCGAGTCGCGCGGGATCTCGAGGTCGACGTTCTGCAGGTTGTGCACCCGCGCGCCGCTCACCACCAGCTTCGAGGACGACTCGTCGAGCGAGGAGACGAAGCGGTGGAAGGAGGGAGAGGGGGTGGAGGAGGGGTCCGTAACGGCGTTCAGGATCGACACTCCGAAAGTGTATGCGGAGCCACCGACATCGCCCGTGGCGTTCGCTGGGCGCTGATCCGCGGGCCCCTCCCCTTGCGGATCAGCGCCCCCGATCAGGACAGGTGCCCGGCCTTCTCCATCTGGCGGAGCTCGCGCTTGAGCTCCTGGACCTCGTCCCGCAGCCGGGCCGCGAGCTCGAACTTGAGCTCGCCCGCCGCCTGGAGCATCTGCCCGTTGAGGTCGGAGATGATCGCCTCGAGGTCGTTGCCGCCGTTCGCGGCGAGACCCTGACGGCGCAGGTTCGGCGTCGGGCTCTTCTTCTTGGCGTCGCGGCCGGCGAGCAGCTTGGCGGTGTCGGCCCCCTCGCGGGCGAGGGCGTCGGTGATGTCGGCGATCTTCTTCCGCAGCGGCGTCGGGTCGATGCCGTGGTCGAGGTTGTAGGCGACCTGCTTCTCGCGTCGGCGGTCGGTCTCGTCGATCGCGAGCCGCATCGAGTCCGTCACCTTGTCGGCGTACATGTGGACCTCGCCCGAGACGTTGCGCGCCGCACGGCCGATCGTCTGGATCAGCGACGTGGACGAGCGGAGGAAGCCCTCCTTGTCGGCGTCGAGGATCGCCACGAGCGAGACCTCGGGCAGGTCGAGCCCCTCGCGCAGCAGGTTGATGCCGACCAGGACGTCGTACACGCCCGCCCGCAGCTCCGAGAGGAGCTCGACGCGGCGCAGGGTGTCGACATCGGAGTGCAGGTAGCGGACGCGGACGCCGGCCTCCGTGAGGAAGTCGGTGAGCTCCTCGGCCATGCGCTTCGTCAGCGTCGTGACGAGCACGCGCTCGTCGCGCTCGGTGCGGCGCTTGATCTCCTCGAGCAGGTCGTCGATCTGGCCCTTCGTCGGCTTGACGACGATCTCGGGGTCGATCAGGCCGGTCGGGCGGATGATCTGCTCGACGATGCCGTCGGCGATGCCCATCTCGTAGCGGCCCGGGGTCGCCGAGAGGTAGACGGTCTGACCGACGCGCGACTTGAACTCCTCCCACTTCAGGGGCCGGTTGTCCATCGCCGAGGGCAGGCGGAAGCCGTGCTCGACCAGCGTGCGCTTGCGGGACGCGTCGCCCTCGTACATCGCACCGATCTGCGGCACCGTCACGTGCGACTCGTCGATCACGACGAGGAAGTCGTCCGGGAAGTAGTCGAGCAGGCAGTGCGGGGCCTCGCCCGACTCGCGGCCGTCGATGTGGCGGGAGTAGTTCTCGATGCCGGAGCAGAATCCGATCTGCTGCATCATCTCGAGATCGAAGGTCGTGCGCATCCGAAGGCGCTGCGCCTCGAGGAGCTTGTTCTGCTTCTCGAGGTCGGCCAGGCGCACCTCGAGCTCCTGCTGGATGGTGTCGATCGCACGGTGCATGACGTCCTGGCTGGCGACGTAGTGCGAGCCGGGGAAGACCGACACGGAGTCGAGCTTCCGGACGATGTCGCCGGTGAGCGGGTGGAGCGTGTAGAGCGCCTCGATCTCGTCGCCGAACATCTCGATCCGGATCGCGAGCTCCTCGTACATCGGGATGATCTCGATCGTGTCGCCCCGCACCCGGAAGGTGCCGCGGGCGAAGTCGACGTCGTTGCGCGCGTACTGCATCGACACGAACTTGCGGATGAGGCGGTCCCGGTCGACCCGCTGGCCGACCTGGAGCGCCACCATCGCCTCGAGGTACTGCTCGGGCTGGCCGAGGCCGTAGATGCACGAGACGGTCGACACCACGATCACGTCGCGGCGGCTCAGGAGCGAGTTCGTGGTGGAGTGGCGCAGCCGCTCGACCTCGGCGTTGACCGAGCTGTCCTTCTCGATGAAGGTGTCGGTCTGCGGGACGTAGGCCTCGGGCTGGTAGTAGTCGTAGTACGAGACGAAGTACTCGACGGCGTTGTTGGGGAACAGCTCGCGGAACTCGTTGGCGAGCTGCGCGGCGAGGGTCTTGTTGTGCGCGAGCACGAGCGTGGGGCGCTGCACGGCCTCGACGAGCCAGGCCGTGGTCGCGGACTTGCCGGTTCCGGTGGCGCCCAGCAGGACGACATCGGTCTCGCCGGCGTTGATGCGGGCGCTCAGATCGGCGATCGCGCCGGGCTGGTCACCGCTCGGCTTGTACTCGCTGATGACCTCGAACGGGTGCACGGCACGGGTTGGCTCCATGGTTCGAAGCGTAGCCGCGACCACCGACACCGGACGGCGCGTGCGCTGGCGGCGAACGGGGGTGCGCTCCCCGGCCGGGCCGCTCGGTCACGAGGGCGGGTGTCCGGGAGGGACCGTCAGCGGGCGAGCCGCTCCCACAGCGCGTCGGTCCGAGCGAGCGTCTCCTCCAGCGTGCCGGAGGAGTCGATCACGACGTCGGCGAGGGCGAGGCGCTCCTCGTCGCTCGCCTGCGACGAGACCCGCGCACGAGCCTCCTCCTCGGTCAGTCCCCGGAGGGCGACGAGACGCTCGATGCGGAGGTGCTGCGGCGCGTGCACGACGACCACCTCGTCGAACTCCCCCGCTCCACGGCCCTCGGCGAGGAGGGGGACGTCGTAGACGACCACCGCGGCCGGGTCCGCCTCGGCGGCCTCCGCGAACAGCCGCTGCGAGCGGAGGGTCACCGCCGGATGGGTGATCGCATTGAGGTCGGCGCGGGCCGCCGCGTCCGAGAAGACGATCGCGCCGAGCGCCGGGCGGTCGAGCGCGCCGTCCGCGCGGATCACGGACGGGCCGAAGCGCTCGGCGATCGCCGCCAGCGCCGGCTCCCCCGGCTCGACGACCTCGCGCGCGAGGACGTCGGCGTCGACCACCACCGCTCCGTGCTCGGCGAGACGGCGGGCGACGGTGGACTTGCCCGAGGCGATGCCTCCGGTGAGGGCGACGAGATGCACCCGGCCACCCTACCCAGCGCCGTCGCCCGGAACGCCGAACGGCCGACCCCCGAGGGGACCGGCCGTTCGATGCGATGTGCTCGCGATCAGTTGTTCGAGGACAGCTTCTCGCGGAGCGCGGCGAGCGACTCGTCGTCGGCGAGGGTGCCGCCGGTGGTCGACTCGCTGGTGAAGCCGGCGCCGACCGAGACGCCCTCGGAGACGGTGGCCGCCTCCTCCTGCGACTTGGCGACCTGGGCCTTGTGGGCCTCCCAGCGCGCCTGAGCAGCGGCGTACTCCAGCTCCCAGGCCTCGCGCTGCGACTCGAAGCCCTCGCGCCACTCGTTGGTCTCGGGGTCGAAGCCCTCGGGGTACTTGTAGTTCCCCTGGTCGTCGTACTCCGTGGCCATGCCGTAGAGCGCCGGGTCGAACT
Source organism: Rathayibacter sp. AY1A3 (assembly GCF_002930975.1). Classification (NCBI taxonomy): domain Bacteria; kingdom Bacillati; phylum Actinomycetota; class Actinomycetes; order Micrococcales; family Microbacteriaceae; genus Rathayibacter; species Rathayibacter sp. AY1A3. Next base: position 34,500 of record NZ_PSTO01000015.1, read on the forward strand.
CGGTGCCCTCGGGGTCGACGTTCTCGTTCGCCTGCTTGAGCGAGAGGGAGATGCGGCGACGGTCGAGGTCGATGTCGATGACCTTGACGAACACCTCTTCGCCGACCGACACGACCTGCTCGGCGAGCTCGACGTGCTTGCCCGACAGCTCGGAGATGTGGACGAGGCCCTCGATGCCGTCCGCGACGCGGACGAAGGCACCGAACGGGACCAGCTTCGTGACCTTGCCCGGCGCGACCTGTCCGATCGCGTGGGTGCGGGCGAAGACCTGCCACGGGTCCTCCTGGGTCGCCTTGAGCGAGAGCGACACGCGCTCGCGGTCGAGGTCGACCTCGAGGATCTCGACGGTGACCTCCTGGCCCACCTCGACGACCTCGGAGGCGTGCTCGATGTGCTTCCAGGAGAGCTCGGAGACGTGGACGAGACCGTCGACGCCGCCGAGGTCGACGAACGCGCCGAAGTTGACGATCGACGACACGACGCCCTTGCGGACCTGACCCTTGTGCAGGTTGTTCAGGAACGTGGTGCGGCTCTCGGACTGCGTCTGCTCGAGGAGCGCGCGACGCGACAGGACCACGTTGTTGCGGTTCTTGTCGAGCTCGAGGATCTTCGCCTCGATCTCCTGGCCGAGGTACGGCGTGAGGTCGCGGACGCGGCGCAGCTCGATGAGCGAGGCCGGGAGGAAGCCGCGGAGGCCGATGTCGACGATGAGACCGCCCTTGACGACCTCGATGACCGAGCCGGTGACGACGCCGTCCGACTCCTTGATCTTCTCGACGTCGCCCCACGCGCGCTCGTACTGCGCACGCTTCTTGGACAGGATCAGGCGACCCTCCTTGTCCTCCTTCTGGAGGACGAGGGCCTCGACGCTGTCGCCCACGTTGACGACCTCGGAGGGGTCGACGTCGTGCTTGATGGAGAGCTCGCGCGAGGGGATGACGCCCTCGGTCTTGTAGCCGACGTCGAGGAGGACCTCGTCGCGGTCGATCTTCACGACGGTGCCTTCGATGAGGTCTCCGTCGTTGAAGAACTTCAGAGTCTTTTCGACCGCGGCAAGAAAGTCTTCAGCAGACCCGATGTCGTTGATCGCGACCTGCTTGGTTGCCTTGTCGGTCGTTGCGGTTGTCATTAAGGGATGCTCCAGGATGGATGGGTCTCGGGCGGCGGCCGCCTGCGGGCCTCGCGGCTCGGCGGAGTGGTGACCACTGCGGTGGTGAGGGATGTGCCTCCGGCCCGGGAGCCGCGCTCGGCCGGCCGGAGGACCGGCCTTCCTCGCGCGCCGCGGGCACGGCGGCGCCACAGATGTGACACCCCAGCTTAGACGCCCCGGGAGGCGCACGGCAATCTCGCCGCGCCCGTCCAGGCGCGGGTTCCGGAGTCAGCCGGCGAGGGAGGAGCGGAGGGTGTCGAGACCGACGCCGCCGAGGTCGAGCGCCCTCCGGTGGAAGGCCGCGAGCGAGAACGCGGCGCCCTCGCGCGCCTCCGCCTCGTCGCGCAGCTGCTCCCAGATCCGCTGCCCGATCTTGTAGGACGGAGCCTGCCCCGGCCAGCCGAGGTACCGGTTCACCTCGAAGCGCACGAACGCGTCGTCCATGTTCACGTTGGCCCGCATGAAGTCGAGGGCCGACTCGGCGGTCCAGACGGTGCCGGAGCCCGGCATCGGCTTCTGGAGGTGCACGCCGATGTCCAGCACGACGCGCGCCGCGCGCATCCGCTGGCCGTCGAGCATGCCCAGGCGGTCGGCCGGGTCGTCGAGGTAGCCGAAGCGCTCCATCAGCCGCTCCGCGTAGAGCGCCCAGCCCTCGGCGTGGCCGGAGGTCCCGGCGAGCTGACGGCGCCAGGTGTTGAGGCGGGCGCGGTTGTGGACGGCCTGGCCGATCTGCAGGTGATGGCCCGGGACGCCCTCGTGGTAGACCGTGGTCAGCTCCCGCCAGGTGGCGAACTCGGTGACTCCGGCCGGAACCGACCACCACATCCGCCCCGGGCGCGAGAAGTCGTCGCTCGGACCGGTGTAGTAGATGCCGCCCTCCTGGGTCGGCGCAATCCTGCACTCGAGGCGGCGCACCTCCTCCGGGATGTCGAAGGCGGTGCCGGCGAGCTCGCGGACGGAGCGGTCGCTGGTCTCCTGCATCCAGGCCTGCAGAGCGTCGACGCCGTGCAGAGTGCGGGCCGGGTCCGCCTCGAGGTGGGCGATCGCCTCGGCGACGGAGGCGCCGGGCAGGATCTCGCGCGCGATCGCCTCCTGCTCGGACGTCATGCGGGCCAGCTCCTCGATCCCCCACTCGTAGGTCTCGTCGAGGTCGACGACAGCGCCGAGGAAGCGGCGGGAGTGCAGCGCGTACAGCTCCCGGCCGACGGCGTCCTGCTCGGTCGCGGCGGGGGCGAGCTCGCCCCGGAGGAACTGCGCGAGCGACCCGTAGGCGGCCGAGGCACGGCGGGCGCCGTCCTCCAGTCGCTGAGCGAGCGACGCGGGCAGGGATCCGGCGGCGGGAGCGGCCTCCGCGGCCAGCTCGGCGAAGAACCCGCGGGGAGCGGCGATCTTCCGCGCCTGCTCGGCGACGAGCTCGACCTGGCGGCGGGCGGGGACCACGCCGGTGCGGATCCCCTCGCGCAGGGTCTCCGCGTAGCCCTCGAGGGCGGCCGGCACGGCCAGCAGCCGCTCGGCGACCGCCTCCCAGTCGGCGACCTCGTCCGTCGGCATCAGGTCGAAGACGTCGCGCAGCTCCTGCGCCGGGGACGCGATCACGTTGAGGTCCCGCAGCGGCAGACCGGCGTCGTGCCCCTCCAGGGAGAGCCGGAGCTCGGCGCCGAGGTCGGCGACCGTGACGCTGTCGACGTCGTCCACGGGGTCGGCTGCCTCGAGCTCGGCGAGGGCCGAGGCGGTCGCCGCCCGGGCGCGCTCGAGACCGGCCGGCGAGTAGTCGCCCAGGCGGCCGTTCGCGCCGCTGCGTCCGATCGCGGTGCCGAGGGTGGGGTCGAGGTCGACGAGCGTGTCGACCCAGCGCTCGGCCACGGCGTCGACGGCGGTGGGCTCGCGGGGGATGTCGGTGCTCATGCCTCCGAGCCTAGCCAGGCGCTGCGGCCGGCTCAGTGCGCGGCGACGTCCCAGTCGGACCCGTGGCCCACCTGCACCTCGAGCGGGACGCTCAGGTCGGCGGCTCCCGCCATCCGGCCGCGGACGATGGCCTCGAGCGGCTCCTCCTCGCCGGGGGCGACGTCGAAGATGAGCTCGTCGTGCACCTGGAGGAGCATCCGCGAGCCGAGCCCCTGCTCGTCGAGGTCGGCCTGCACGCCGATCATCGCCCGCTTCATGATGTCGGCGGCCGAGCCCTGGATCGGCGAGTTGAGCGCCGCCCGCTCGGCGTTGTCGCGGAGGACGCGGTTCGCGCTCTGCAGGTCGGGGAAGGGACGCCGGCGACCGAAGATCGTCTCGGTGTAGCCGGTCTCGCGGGCCTGCTCGACGACGCTGCGGAGGTAGTCGCGCACCGCGCCGAAGCGGACGAAGTAGTCGGTCATCAGCTGCTTCGCCTCGGCGCTCGAGATGCGCAGCTGCTTCGACAGGCCGAAGGCGCTCAGGCCGTAGGCGAGGCCGTACGACATCGCCTTGACCTTGTTGCGCATGGCCGAGGTGACGTCGCCCGGATCGACGCCGAAGATCCGCGATCCGACGAAGCGGTGCAGGTCCTCGCCGGAGTGGAAGGCCTCGATCAGCCCGGCGTCCCCGGAGAGGTGCGCCATGATCCGCATCTCGATCTGCGAGTAGTCGGCGGTGAGGAGGGTGCTCGCGTCCGCTCCGTGGACGAAGGCGGTGCGGATGCGGCGGCCCACCTCGCTGCGGACGGGGATGTTCTGCAGGTTCGGGTCGTTGGAGGAGATCCGGCCGGTGGCCGTGCCGGTCTGGTCGTAGCTGGTGTGGATCCGGCCGTCGGCGGTGACCGACTTCTCGAGCGTCTCGATGATCTGCTTGAGCTTGGTCGCGTCGCGGTGCTCGAGGAGCAGCCCGAGGAACGGGTGCGGGTGCGACTCCTGCAGGTCTGCGAGGGCGGAGGCGTCGGTGGTGTAGCCCGTCTTCGTGGCCCGGGTGCGCGGCATGTCGAGCTCCTCGAAGAGGACCTGCTGCAGCTGCTTGGGCGAGCCGAGGTTCATCTCGTGGCCGATCTCGGCGAACGCGCGGCTCGCGAGGTCGGCGGCCGAGACGGTCAGCTCGGCGCGGAGGCGCGCCAGCACATCGGCGTCGATCGCGACGCCGGTGAGCTCCATCGTCGCGAGGACCTGAACGATCGGCAGCTCGATGTCGACGAGCACCGAGAGCATCCCCTCGCCCAGCCGCTCGCGCAGCGGAGCGACGAGCCGGTACGCGTACCAGGCCTCGGTGGCGGGCCCCATCGGCTCGACGGTGGGGACCAGCTGGTTCGGGTCGCCCTGCGCCATGGTCTCGTCGAGGTGCTGCGCGACCTGCGCCGCGAGCGTGGCCGGGTGCCCGGTGGGCTGCACCAGCCAGGAGGCGACGCGGGTGTCGAACGCGAGCCCCGCGACGGGGAGTCCGGCCCTCCGCAGCGCCTTGATCTGGGGCTTCGCGTCGGCGAAGTACTTGGGGGCGGGCCCGGCCAGCCACTGCTCGAGCGCGGTGTAGTCGGGCCGCTCGGCGGCCCACGGGACGAACGCCGTCTCCTTCTCGACCGCGAGACCCACACCCTCGAGCCCGCCGGCTCCGAGCAGGACCTGCACGGCGACGGGCGCTGTGCCCTTCGCCGACACGCGGTCGAGCCAGTGCGCGAGCTCCTCGTCGACCAGGGTGCGGACGGCGGGTGCGGAGGTCGTGACCACGTCGCCCGCCAGGGCCGCGGCAGCGCCGTCGACGCCCTCCTCCGCGGCGATCGTGAGGACCCTCTCCTGCAGGGTCTTGAACTCGAGGCGGCTGAAGATCTCGCGGACCGCGTCGGGATCGATCGGACGGCGCGTCAGATCGTGCGGCCCGAGGGGGAGCTCGACGTCCGTCACCAGCCGGTTGAGGCGGCGGTTGCGGAGCGCGTTCTCCTTCTGCTCGCGCAGCTTCTCGCCGACCACGCCCTTGATCTCGTCGGCGTGGGCGATGATGTCGGCGACCGTGCCGTACTGGTTGACCCACTTCGCGGCCGTCTTGGGGCCGACCTTGTCGACGCCGGGCAGGTTGTCGCTGGTCTCGCCGACGAGGGCGGCGATCTCGGGGTACTGGTGCGGCTCGACGCCGTACTTCTCGAACACCTTGTCGCGGTCGTAGCGGGTGAGCTGCGAGACGCCCTGGGTGGAGGGGTAGAGCAGGGTGACGTCCGGAGTCACCAGCTGGATGGTGTCGCGATCGCCCGAGACGACCAGCACGCGGAAGCCGGCCTCGGCCCCCTGGCGGGCGAGCGTCGCGAGGATGTCGTCGGCCTCGAAGTCCTCCTTCGAGACGGTCCGGATGTTCATGGCGTGCAGCGCCTCCTCGAGGAGGGGGACCTGGCCCTTGAACTCGGGCGGCGTCTCGCCGCGGGTGCCCTTGTACTCCGGGTACTCGCGCGTGCGGAACGAGTAGCGGGAGATGTCGAACGCGACGCCGAGGTGGGTCGGCTTCTCGTTCTTCAGCAGCAGGATCAGCATCGAGAGGAAGCCGTGGATGGCGTTCGTGTGCTGGCCCTCGCGGGTCTGGAAGCTGTCGACCGGGAGCGCGTAGAACGCCCGGAACGCCAGGGAATGGCCGTCGACGAGCAGGAGGGTAGGCTGTTCCGGATCTGACACAGGGCCAGACTACACAGCGCCTCCGACACCGGATCGGCCCGCTCGCGCCCGCCGGTCAGGGCCGCTCCGAGGCTCCAGCGCGAGGAGCGACGTGACCGAGCCGACCCCCACCACGACCGCCTGGATCCGCCCGCCCGCGCTCGACCTGGTCGCCGGGATCGGCCGCGGCATGGGCGAGCTCGCCGAGCGGATGGGGATCCTCTGGCACGAGCTCACCCCGCAGCACTCGGTGGCCTCGATGCCCGTCGAGGGCAACCGGCAGCCGGTCGGCATCCTGCACGGCGGCGCGCACGTCGTGCTCGCCGAGTCGATGGGCTCGATCGCGGCGAACGTGCACGCCGGCGCGGGCCGCCTGGCGATGGGCATCGAGCTGAACGCGAGCCACAGCCGCTCGGTCCACTCGGGCTTCGTGATCGCCACCTGCGACGCGATCCACCTGGGGTCCACCCTCACCACCCACGAGATCGTCGTGCGCGACCAGGAGGGGCGCCGCCTCTCCACCGTGCGGATCACCAACATCATCCGCGACGCCCGCTGACGGGAGCGGACGGGTCCCCCTCGCGGGAGCGGAGGGCGACGACCGCGCCCAGGACCGCGACCGCCGTCGGGACCGCCCGCGCCTGCGAGCGACGGGGGATCGACCGATCGGCCGCGCCGCTCGGGGACCAGGCACCGCGGCGAGCGGCACTGTCAAGCGACGGCGCGCGACTGTGCCCGGTGGTGCCCGAAGGGCGACACTGAGCGGATGAGCCTTCGCCATCTCCTCAAGAGCCTCCCGTCCATGCCCTCCGAGCTGCCCTCGTTCGATGCGGAGGCGGCTCCGGCCGATCCTCTCGAGCTGTTCGCGCAGTGGCTCGAGGAGGCGAAGGACGCGGGCCAGCTCCTCCCCCACGGCGCCACGCTCTCCACCGCCTCCGACGACGGCACGGTCTCGGCGCGCGTGCTCGTGCTGCGCGAGATCGACGAGGCGGGCTGGGCGTTCTCCACCCATGCCACCAGCCCCAAGGGACGCGCCATGGAGGAGAACCCGCACGCTGCGCTGGCCTTCTTCTGGCCGGTCCAGGGCCGTCAGGTCCGGGTCGAGGGCCGGGTCGAGCGCGCCTCCGCGCAGGAGTCGGCCGACGACTTCCGCCGCCGCTCCGAGGCCGCTCGCACCGCCCTGCTCGTCGGACGCCAGAGCGAGCCGATGCGCAGCGCGCAGGACTTCGGCCTCGTCACGCTCCAGACCAGCGTCGCCGTGGGCTGCTCGCCGGCGACGCTCGACCGGGAGTGGGCCGTCTACCGCGTCGTGCCCGAGCGCATCGAGTTCTGGCAGGGCTCGACCGCGCCGGAGCAGGATCACACCCGTCTCGAGTACCGCCCGGGAACGACGGAGGCGGGCGGCTCCCCGTGGGAGCGCACCCGCCTCTGGCCCTGAGGCCGTGGGCCCTCGGGCCCGGCCTCGCGCTAGGCCTTCTTCGTGCTCAGCTGCTCGATGATCGCCTGCGCGACGTCGTGCATGGTGAGCCGGCGGTCCATGGAGGCCTTCTGGATCCAGCGGAACGCCTCGGGCTCGGTGAGCCCCATCTTCTCGTTGAGCAGGCCCTTGGCGCGGTCGACGAGCTTGCGGGTCTCGAAGCGCTCGACCATGTCGGCGACCTCGGCCTCGAGGGTGAGGATCTGGGCGTACCGCGAGAGGGCGATCTCGATCGCGGGCAGCAGGTCGTTGGGCGTGAAGGGCTTCACGACGTAGGCGAGCGCTCCGGCCTCGCTGGCGCGCTCGACGAGCTCCTTCTGGCTGAAGGCGGTGAGCAGGACGACGGGCGCGATGTGCGCCTTCGAGAGGCGCTCGGCCGCCGAGATGCCGTCGAGCTGGGGCATCTTGACGTCCATGATGACGAGATCGGGGCGCAGCTCGGTGGCGAGGGCCACAGCGGTCTCGCCGTCGCCGGCCTCGCCGACGACCTCGAAGCCGTTGTCGCGGAGGATCTCCACGATGTCGAGGCGGATGAGGGATTCGTCTTCGGCGACGACGACCCGACGGGGTGCGGTCGACGAGGGTTCCTGGTCAGTCACGCCGATGAGCCTACGGTATTCTCGACGGGCTGGTGATGAGCCGGTGTGGCGGAATGGCAGACGCGGGGCACTCAAAATGCTCTGTCCGAGAGGGCTTGTGGGTTCGAGTCCCACCACCGGTACCCGCCTGGTCGCGCGGTGCGCGCCTCCGCTCGCTAGCGTCGTCGGATGAGCACCGACCCCTGGCCCCTGTTCTCGCTGGAGCTGCGCACGCCGCGGCTCGAGCTTCATCCGGTCCGCGACGCCGACCTCGGCCCTCTCGCCGAGGCAGCCCTCGCGGGCGTGCACGAGAGCGGCCGCTCGCCGTTCCCCTCCCCCTGGGCCGAGGCGCCGGCGGAGCGCCTGCCCGGCGAGCTCGCCCGCTTCCACTGGTCGCAGCGCGCGCAGACGACGCGGGAGTCGTGGCGCGTCGCGTTCGCCGTGGTCGAGGACGGCCGGGTCGTCGGCTGCCAGGACGTGGTCGCCGAGTCCTTCGCCGCCACCCGCACCCTGACCACGGGCTCGTGGCTCACCCGCTCGGCGCAGGGCCGCGGCCTCGGGCGGGAGATGCGCGCCGCCGTCCTCCTCCTCGCCTTCGACCACCTCGGAGCCGAGGTCGCCGAGAGCGCCGCTCTCGCCTGGAACACCCGCTCGATCCGGGTCTCGGAGGCCCTCGGCTACCGGCCGAACGGGACGCACCGGATCGTCGGTCCGGACGGTGCGCCGGTCGAGGAGCTGCGGTTCCGCGTCACGCAGGAGACCCTGGTACGGCCGGAATGGACGCTGGAGGCCTCGGGGATCGACGCCGCACGAGCGGTCCTCGTCCAGGACCCGCTCGGTCCGCCCTCCCCCGTCTGATTCACCAGAACATCGTGCCCGGCGAGCCCTTGAACGGACCGACCACGCGCGAGGTGATCCAGCCGCCGTAGAAGTCGCCCGGCTGCGGCTGGACCGCCTCGCCGTCGACCGTGCAGGAGTCCATCCGGCCGGGGTAGAGGGCGACGGTGTCGACGAGGGCCTCGAAGCCGGCCATCGGCTCGGGGTACGTCCAGCCCGCCGCCTCCGCGACCGCTCCTCCTCCCCCGCGCACGGTCAGGTAGGAGGCCGCGCCCTTGAACTCGCAGATGCTGCGGCCGGGCGCGGGCTCGAGCGCCCCGGGCGCGAACGAGGACACGGGGAGGTAGTAGACGGGAGGGTGGCTCGTCTCGAGGACGCGGAGAGCGTCGCGGGACTCGGCGACGACGACGCCGCCCAGCCGCACGACCACGTGCTCGGTGGTGGTCTCGACCCTCGGGGGTCGCGGGTAGTCCCAGACGGATTCCTGGCCCTCGGCGGGCGGCACGCGCTTCATCCCGCTCACGCTACGCGGCGGGGAGCGGTGCTCCGGCGCCTCCCAGAGGATGCCCGGGCGGACGCCGCGGCTCCGCAGATCCCCGCCGCCGGGACGCGCGGGGGCCCCGGTCGCGTAACGTCGTCCCTGCGGCGGAACCCCGAGCCCGCGCGCAGAAGGAATCCAGAGTGCCCACCGAATGCATCCACGGCCTCGACATCGCGCTCTGCGACGTCTGCACCCCGAAGAAGCTCCCCGAGCAGGTCGGCCGTGCCACCCGCGCCCCCGCGCGCGTGCCCGGGACCTCCCGTGCGGCCACCGCCCGTGCCGCCGCCCGCGGCACGGCGCGCGAGAAGCCCCTGCCGAAGGTCGACATCGCCGCGCAGCGGATCTACCACGTCACCCACCTCGACAACCTCGAGGCGATCGTCGCCGCCGGCGCGATCCTGGCGGACCAGCAGCTCCAGGAGCGCCCCGCGATCGACGTCAGCGCCGAGACCACCCGCGAGCACCGCCGTGCCGTGCAGGTGAAGGACGGCGTCAGCGTCGCCGGCTTCGTGCCCTTCTTCCTCTCCCCCGACGCCGCCCTCTGGGCCGACCTGCGCGGCGAGCGGGTCGCTCCGCACTGGTCGCCGAGCGCCCACGAGACCACCGCTTCGCAGTACGTCGTCCTGGTGGGCTCGCTCGCCTCCGCCCCGGTCCTGAGCGACGGCGACGCCTCCCACGTCCTCACGCGCTTCACCGAGGGCGACGCGCTCGTGCGCACCTTCGCGCGCCTCCTGGTCGACGAGCCGGCCCTGCGCAGCGCCGAGGCGCTCGTGCCCGAGCGCTTCCCGCTCGAGGGCGTCGCGACGGTCGGCGTGGCGTCGGTCGCCGCCCGCAACCGCGTCAAGGCTCTCTTCGAGGGCATCGACGCCTCTCCCCGCGTCGCCGTCTACCCGCCGTGGTTCCACCCGGTGGCCGAGGAGGAGTGACCCGGCGCTAGTCGGCCTCGAGGAGGTCGAGGCGGTCGGCCAGGTACCGGCGCAGCGGCATCAGTCCCTGCTCGCCCAGACCGGGCGCCCAGCGCACGAGCACCTCGGAGCCGCGCAGGGCCAGCGGCTCCTGGCCCGACTCGAGCGCTGCGGCGTCCAGTGCGAGGCGCCGCCAGCCGTAGTTGACGATCTCGCCCTCCTGGAACGGACCGTCGAAGGCGGCGCGCCGGATCTCGCGGCGCGCCTCCTGCGACTCGGACTGGTTGTTGGCGTGCAGCGGAGCGACTGCACGAGTGACCGATCCCGTCGCGAGGAGCTCGCCCTCGCGTCCGAGGAGCACCACGCCGAGGCGCCACGCGCGGGTCACCGGCGCCATCACCGGCTTGCGGCGGAAGCCGAGGATCGCGCGCGGCGTCCGCAGCTCGGCGACGGCCTGGTCGGCTATGCCGCGGGCGTCGAGCTCGGCGGAGACCTCGCGCAGGAGCGCGGCCAGATCGGCGGCGGCCTGCTCGGCCCCGGGTGCTGCGGGCATCGCTCCTCCTCGGCTCGTCCCGCCAGCCTACGGGCGCGGTGTGCACCGGCCACCCCGCTCCGCACCGCTAGCATCGCCTGACGACACCGAGGAGGACGAGCGATGCGCGTCATCATGATGGGCCCGCCCGGCGTGGGCAAGGGCACCCAGGCGGCCGTGCTGTCGCGCGAGCTGGGGGTGCCGGCGATCTCCACCGGCGATCTGTTCCGCGCGCACGTCGCCGACGGCACCGACCTCGGACGGCGTCTGCGGGCGCTCGTGGAGGCCGGCGAGTACGTGCCGGACGAGCTGACGAACGCCCTGGTCGCCGAGCGCATCGCCGAGGAGGACGCCCGGGACGGGTTCATCCTCGACGGCTACCCGCGCACGCTCGCCCAGGTGGACGCGCTGGCGGAGCTCCTCGAGGAGCGGGGCACGCCGCTCTCGTGCGTCGTGCTGCTGACGGCCGACGCGGACGTGGTCCTCGAACGGCTGCACGTGCGGGCGCAGGAGCAGGACCGCGCCGACGACGACCCCGAGGTGGTGCGGAACCGGATCGAGGTCTACGAGCGCGAGACGGCTCCTCTGGCGGAGGTCTACGATGAGCGCGAGCTCCTGGTGCGGATCGACGGCTCCGCCTCGCAGGACGAGGTCGCCGCGAGGATCATCGCGGCGTGCCGGCCCGAGTGAGCCGACCCGCCGCGACGCGGGCTCAGATCGCCGAGGCGAGGACCTCGTCGAGCTTGGCCGAGGCCTCCTCGTCGGTGCCCTTCAGGGCGAGCGAGAGCTCCGACACGAGGATCTGACGCGCCTTCAGGAGCATCCGCTTCTCGCCGGCCGAGACGCCGCCCGCCTGCTCGCGGCGCCACAGGTCGCGGACGACCTCGCTGACGCGGTACACGCTGCCGCTGGCCATCTTCTCCTGGTTGGCCTTGAAGCGGCGGGACCAGTTGCTGGCCTCCTCCGCGACGTCGCTGCGCAGGACGTCGTAGACCGACTGGACTCCGGCGTCGTCGATGATCTCGCGGACGCCGACGAGCTCGGCGTTCTCGACGGGGAGGGTGATGGTGAGCTCGCTGGTGTGCACGTTCATCGTCATGAACGTCTTCTCGACGCCCTTGACCGAGCGCTTCTCGAGCCCGGTGATCGTCACCGCTCCGTGGTGCGGGTAGACCAGGGTCTCGCCGACCTCGAATGTCATCATGTCGTGCCTTTCGTCGTGGGGCGTGGTGGGAGTGAGGAGTCCAGGGGGCGCAGCGGCGCCGCGGCGAGCCAGGCCGGGAGCAGCGCGACGAGGTGCTCGACCAGCTCCTCGTCGGTGCCGTCGAGGGAGCCGGCGAGCCAGGCGCCGACCACGGAGAGGACGCCGCCGGCCGCGAAGACCGCGGTGAGCTCGGGGTCGACCGCTGCGGGGACGTCGACCCGGGCGAGCACCTCGCGGTGCAGGGCGAGCGCCGTGTCGAGCACGGCGTCGTCGGAGGCGACCCGGGCGGAGGCCCGCGCGCGGAGCCGGGCATGGAAGGCGTGGCGGTCGACCAGCCGCTCGACGAGCCGCGAGTAGCCGCGCTGCAGGGCGTCGGCTCCGGAGCGGTCGGCGGGATCGCCCTCGGCGACGTCGGCGACCACGAGGTCCTGGCGGAGCAGCGCGGAGGCGACTCCCGCCGCGTCGTCGAAGTGGGCGTAGAACGAGCTGCGGCTGATCCCGGCCTCGCGCACGATGTCGCTCACCGCGATGCCCTCGGCCCTCTCGCCGTCGCTCTGCATGACGAGCCGCTCGACCGCGTCGAACACGCGGCGGCGGGTGCGCCGGGCTCGCGGATCGGCGGAGCCGAGCGCCGAGGGGGACTCCGCCGCGGGCACGGAGGCGAGGCGGGCGGGAGTCATCGGCGTCAGTCTACCACTTCCCGGACAGGTGTACGGGAAGAGCGTCAGGCGCCGGTGCGCACCTGGTCGAGGCCGGCGATGCGGTCGATCGCGGCCTGCTCGCTCGGCGAGACCCGGCCGAGATACCGACCCAGGAACACGAACAGCAGGCGGTTCGCCGTGATCGCGGGCCACCACGGGCGCCGGAGGCCCAGGAGCCTCCGCACCTCGGGGCTGAGCGAGGCGACCGCGCCGGCGAACAGCAGCGGGTAGACCACGCCCGCCTCGCCCGGCAGCCGGATGTCGCGGAGGAAGCCGACCGCCTCGTGCACGCGTGCGTCGGGCTTGAGCTCGCCCGCGAATCCGGCGAGCTGCGCGCGGAGCTCCGCGACGCTCTCGGGCGGATCCTCCACTCCGAGCAGCCGGCCGGAGGCGGCCCACTCGCGCACGTAGGCGTCGGGGCCGCCGGGGATCCGTCCGCCCCAGATCTCGTGGGCGCCGAGGAACGCGTCGGTGAAGGCGTCGTGCACCCAGAGCAGCAGGCGGGGGTCCTGCGCCGAGTAGGAGCGCTCACGCCCGCCGGCGTCCTCGTAGGAGCCGACGATCCGCTCGTGCACGCCGGTCACCCAGCGCGCCGCTCCGCTCGCCGCGGCGGTGTCGCCGAAGCTGGTGGTCAGGACCCAGCGGACCGTGTTGTCGAGCCGGCCCATCGGGTCCTCGCGGTAGCGGGAGTGGTCGTGCACACCGGCCATCGCTCCGGCGTGGAGGGTCTGCATGAGCAGAGCCCGCACTCCGGCGATCATCGTGGGCAGGCCGCCGTTGACCGCCCAGACCGCGCTGCCCGGTCCGAAGAGCCCGGCGTCGTCGCCCTTCTCGAGGGCCATGATCCAGTCGGCGCGGGGGCGGGGGCGGCGGCGTCTCATCCGCTCAGTGTGCGCTCAGATCCTGGGCCGCGGCTGGCCGTTCTGTCACCCTTCGTGGGGCCGTGGTCACTCGGCCAGCAGTTCGCGGACGTCGTCGGCCGACAGCGCCCGGGCGAAGAGCTCGCCCTCGTCGAGCACCGCCGTGCTGAGGCGGCCCTTGCGCTCCTGGAGGCGCACGATCTTCTCCTCGATCGTGTCCGTCGCCACCAGCCGGTACACGTTCACCCGCCGCTCCTGGCCGATGCGGTGCGCGCGGTCGACGGCCTGCGCCTCGGCCGCCGGGTTCCACCACGGGTCGAGGATGAAGACGTGGTCGGCCTCGGTGAGGGTGAGCCCGGTGCCGCCCGCCTTCAGGCTGATCAGGAAGACGGGCGCGGCTCCCGAGCGGAACTCCTCGATCACTCCCGCGCGGTCCCGCGTGGAGCCGTCGAGCTGCACGAACGGGATGCCGCGCCGACGCAGCCGCTCCCCCGCCCGCTCCAGGTACGAGGTGAAGGTGCTGAAGACGAGGGCCCGACGGCCTTCCGCGATCACGTCGTCGAGCTGCTCGACGAGCACGTCGAGCTTCGCGGACGGGACGTGCCGGTAGGCCGGGTCGACCAGGGACGCGTCGAGCGCGAGCAGGCGCAGGAGGGTGAGCGATCGGAACACCGTGAAGCGCTGCCGGTCGAGGTCGTCGACCAGACCCAGGAGCTTCCGCCGCTCGCGCTGGAGGTAGCCGTCGTAGAGCACCCGGTGGGCGGGGGTCAGCGCGACCTCGATCGTCTGCTCCTGCTTCTCGGGGAGCTCCGGCGCCACCGCCTCCTTGGTGCGGCGGAGCAGGAACGGACGCAGTCGTCGGCGCAGTCTCTCGAGGCGGCGGCGCGCGCCCTCGGTGTGGCCGACGGTCCGTCCCTCGGACAGATCGGGCGAGGCGATGCCGACGGGCGCCTCCGCGTGCAGGATCGGCCGGGTGTACTCCTCGCGGAAGCGGCGCAGCGGCGGCAGGAGCCCGGGCGCCACCAGGGCGAGGACCGCCCAGAGCTCGTCGAGCGAGTTCTCCAGCGGTGTGCCGGTGAGCGCGAGCGTGACGGGCGCGCCGACCCCGCGGGCGGCCCGGTGCGTCTGTGAGGCGGGGTTCTTGACGAACTGGGCCTCGTCGAGGATCAGCGCCGACCACGTCCTCGACGCCCAGCGCTCGCCGCCGAGGCGCAGGACCGCGTAGCTGGTGAGGACCACGTCCGCGTCGGCCGGGATCGCGTCGAGCACGCCCTCCCGCGAGCTCGCGACGACGTGGACGCGCAGGGCGGGCGCGAAGCGCTCGGCCTCCGAGCGCCAGCCCGGCACGACCGAGGTGGGGGCGACCACGAGGAACGGCGCGCGGCGGATCCCGGCGCGGCCCGCCTCCTCGACCGCGTCGAGCATCATGGCCAGCGCCTGCAGGGTCTTGCCGAGGCCCATGTCGTCGGCCAGGATCCCGCCGAGCCCGTGACGGAGGCGGTGCACGAGCCAGGCGTAGCCCGCCCGCTGGTACGGACGCAGCCGGGCGGTCAGGCCCTCCGGCGGCTCCACGTCCTCCGGCGACCCGGCGGCCAGCGCGGAGTCGAGCACGGCGCGCCACGCGTCGGAGGGGACGCTCTCGTCGGCGAGCTCCTCCAGCTCGTTCCACAGCCCGGCCTGGTGCCGGCCGAGCCGCGGTCCCGTCTCCCACTCCTCGAGCTCGTCCGCCCGGGTCAGCAGCTCCCGGAGCCGGTCGAGGCCGGGGTGCGCGAGCGAGAGGTAGGAGTGGTCGACCAGGCGGATGCGGTCGCCGCCCGCGGCCAGAGCGCGGAAGAGGGGCAGGAACGGCACGGTCGCGTCGCCGATGGTCACGACGACGCCGAGGTCGAACCAGTCGGCGCTCTCGGTGTCGACCGCGGTGATGGTGAGCGTGAGCGGTCCGGTCAGCAGGCGGTAGTCCGGTGCCGCGCCCTCGCGCTCGATCCGGACCCCGCCGATCCCCTCCAGCTGCGGGAGCTGCTCCACCACGAACACCGCCGCCTCGGCCCCGCGCAGGACCGCGCTCGTCCCCGGCTCCGGCACGAGAGCGGACCCGGCCTCGCCGAGCACCGAGCGCACCCGGCGGAGCACCGCGCGCTCGAGAGCCGCGTCGGCCGTGCCGTCGAGCTCGCCCGCGCGATCGGGCGAGCGGCGCCAGTGCCAGCCCACCCTGACGGCGCGCCGCGGCTCGAACGAGACCGTGCAGACCAGGCGCGGGGGCTCCGGATCGTCCAGGACGAGGTCGACGCCCTCCTCGCGCACCGCGACGCGGCCGCGGAGGGCGGGGAGGTGCTCGCCGACGAACTCGGGCACGTCCTCCGCCGGGACCTCCGTCTCCTCGGGGTGGTCGAGGAGCCGCAGCTCCTCGTCGTCGAAGGGCAGGGACGCGGGCGCGAGCAGGAGCGAGGACGGATCGCCGCCCTCGACCGCGTAGACGCCGTGCCGGGCGACCGGACGCGCCGACTCGGGCGCGTGCTCCGCGCCGTCGATCCGCAGGACGGGCCGCAGCCGGAGCGCTCCCTCCTCCGCCGAGACCGTCACCGCCACATGCGCAGGACCGGCGAGACGGACCGCGCCCTTCTCCGGGGCGAGCAGCGGGATCCCGGCGGCCTGCGCCTGCTCGAGCAGCCGCCAGAGCAGCGGGCTCTCGTAGTCGTCGAGGTGGATCCAGTCGGGGTCCTGCCCCAGGTGGACGGTGCGCGTGGCGCGGTGCAGGGCCGCGAACTCGGCGAACCAGCGCTGGTGAGCGGGGTCGAGCGAGAGCCGGTGGGTCTGGAAGTTCAGCGACTTCCAGGTCAGGGTGGTGCGGTTCCAGGCGCCCCCGCGCCCGCGGACGACGGGGCGGGTGGCCAGACGGTGGTCGCGGCGCTCGTCGGGGTCGTAGGTCTTCGCCGTGACGCGCTCGCTCGCCGGCGCCCGCCACGGATCGTCGGCCCGGCGCACCAGCCGGCGCAGCTCGAACTGCAGCCCGATCGGAGTGAGGACGGTCGGCGACTCGGCCTCGGGGGGTCCGCTGAGCTCGCCGACGCGGGCGCGCCAGGAGGAGGGGGTCGACTCGGGAGGCACCGCCCCATGCTGCCACGCGCCGCCGACACCCCCGCCCGCACCGCGTGACGGGCAGAATCGGAGGATGACCAGCAGCGACTCCCCCGCGCCCACCGTCCTCACCCTCGGCAGCGAGAGCCTGCGCCTCGCTTTGACGACCGCCGGGGCCGAGATGACGTCCCTCCGCGACGACGAGGGCCGCGAGTACCTGTGGCAGGCCGGCCCGGAGTGGCGCCGGCACGCTCCCGTCCTGTTCCCGATCATCGGGCGCCTCCCCGGCGACACGCTGCACCACGACGGCGCGGACCACCGGATGGGGCAGCACGGCTTCGCGCGGGACCGGGTCTTCGAGCTCGCGGGCGTCTCGGCGGACGAGGCGGTGTTCCGGCTCCGGAGCGACGACGCCACGCGCGCGGTGTTCCCCTTCGACTGGACGCTCCTCATCGCCTACGCCGTGACCGGCGCCTCGCTCCGGATCACCCAGACCGTCGAGAACAGGGGTCCCTCTCCGCTGGGCTTCTCGCTCGGCAACCACCCGGCCTTCGCGCTGCCGCTGCCCGAGGGCCGCGGCGAGTACCGCATCCGCTTCGCGCAGCCCGAGCCGGAGGGGTACCGCCGCGCTCCGGAGAACCTGCTGCTCGAGGCGCGCCACCCGGCGCCGCTCGAGGACGGGGTCCTGACAGTGGACGACGCGCACTTCGAGGAGGGCGTGATGATCTTCGACGAGCCGCGCCGGCGGACCCTCCGGCTCGAGGCCGACGGCGCCGCCCGCGCGATCGTCGTCGACACCGGGGACTTCGACGTGGTCGGCGTGTGGAAGCCCGTCGGGGCCCCGTTCGTCTGCCTCGAGCCCTGGCGGAGCGTCCCGACCCCCGAGGGCTGGGACGGCGACATCGTCGACAAGCCGCGCCAGATCGTCCTCGAGCCGGGCGGCCGGCGGTCGCTGTCCTACAGCATCGCGCTGAGCTGAACGTCCTCGCGCTGGATCTGCGCGTCGAGCAGCTCGAAGCGGCGGATGATCAGCCCCTCGCGGGTGGCCCAGGGGCAGATCACCAGCGTCTCGATGCCGAGGGCGTCCATGGCCGCCTCCGCGACGAGAGCGCCCGCGAGCAGCTGCGGAGCCCGCAGAGCGGAGACGCCGGGCAGCGCTGAGCGGTCGGCCGCGCTGATCGCGGCGAGGCGGGCGGACCACAGCCGGAGGTCGACCAGGTGCAGCTCCCGGCGCACCAGCGGACCGGCGGCGCTCGGAGCGGCGCCGGTGATCCGCGCCAGAGACCGGAAGGTCTTCGACGTGCCTGCGACCAGGTCCGGGCGCCCCAGGGCGAGGAAGCCGCGGACGGGCTCCGCGAGCACCTCGCGTGCGTGACGCCGGGCGGCCTTCACGCTCGTGGCCGAGGCGGGATCGCCGACCAGCAGGTCCCGCGTCACCCGCCCCGCTCCGAGCGGGACCGACACGGCGAGCTCGGGCACCTCGTCCACGCCCATCGAGAGCTCGAACGAGCCGCCGCCGATGTCGAGGTCCAGGATCGAGCCCGCGCCCCAGCCGAACCAGCGGCGCACGGCGAGGAAGGTGGCCGACGCCTCCGCCTCGCCGCCGAGCTCCTGGAGGTGCACGCCCGTCTCGGCGCGGACCCGGTCGAGGACCGCCGCGCCGTTGCCGGCCTCGCGGATCGCCGAGGTCGCGAACGCCAGCAGGTCCTCCGCGCGGTGCTCGCGGGCGACCTCGGCGGCCTCGGTCACGAACGCGATCAGCTCGCGCTGGCCCCGCTCGGTGATCTCCCCCGCCTCGTCGAGGTGCGCCACGAGAGCGAGGCTCCGCTTGTGCGAGCGGTAGGGCACCGGGCGGGCGCCGGGGTGCGCGTCGACGAGGAGCAGGTGGACCGTGTTGGAGCCGATGTCGAGCACGCCGAGTCGCATGGGTCCACGGTATCCGCCCGCGGAGGCGCGTCCCGCCACGCGGGCCGCCGGGGAACGCCGGAGGGCCCGGCCGCTCGCGCGACCGGGCCCTCCGGAGGGTGCTGGACTCAGTGGTCCCAGTTCTCGGCCCTGTCGGCCGAGCTGGACGAGCCGACGATGTGCACCCGCATGTCGTTCGTCGTGCCGGCGCGCCCGGGGGGCGATCCGGAGACGACGACCACGGTCTCGCCCGCCTGGGCGAGGCCCTCGCGGAGCAGCACCGCGTCCACCTGCGCGAACATCGCGTCGGTGTGGTTGACGCGCGGCGTGACGAAGGACTGGACGCCCCAGTTCAGCGCCATGCGGCGGCGGACGGCCGGCTCGGGGGTGAAGCCGATGATCGGGATGCCGTGACGCAGGCGCGTCATGCGGCGGACCGAGTCGCCCGACTCCGTGAACACGCAGAGGAACTTCGCCTCGACGAACTCCGCGACCTCGGCGGCGGCCAGCGTGACGGATCCGCCCTGGGTGCGGGGCTTGCTCCCCAGCGGGGGGATGCGCTCCAGGCCGTGCTCCTCGGTGGACTCGACGATGCGGGCCATGGTCTGCACGGTGACGACGGGCCAGGCTCCGACGCTGGTCTCGCCCGAGAGCATGACCGCGTCCGCGCCGTCGAGGATGGCGTTCGCGACGTCCGAGGCCTCGGCCCGCGTGGGGCGCGGGCTCTCGATCATCGACTCGAGCATCTGGGTCGCGACGATGACCGGCTTCGCCCAGCGGCGGGCGAGCTCGACGGCGTGCTTCTGCACGATCGGCACCGCCTCGAGGGGCAGCTCAACGCCGAGGTCGCCGCGGGCGACCATGATGCCGTCGAAGACGTCGATGATCTCCTGCAGGTTGTCGACCGCCTGCGGCTTCTCGATCTTGGCGATGACGGGAGCCTTGCGGCCCTCCTCCGCCATGATCTCGTGCACGCGCTCGATGTCGCTGGCGTTGCGCACGAAGGAGAGGGCGATGATGTCGGCGCCGAGGCGGATCGCCCAGCGGAGGTCGTCCTCGTCCTTCTGGGAGAGAGCGGGGACGTTGACCGCGACACCGGGCAGGTTGATGCCCTTGTTGTTCGAGACGTTGCCGGGGACGACGACCTCGGTGACGACCCGGGGGCCCTCGACGGCGGTGACGCGGACAGCGACCTTGCCGTCGTCGATGAGGAGCATGTCGCCCGGGTTCACGTCGTCCGGGAGGCCCTTGAACGTGGTGCCCGAGAGCTCGCGCGTGCCGAGGACGTCCTCGGTGGTGATGGTGAAGACGTCGCCCTCGGCGAGGGCGTACGGGCCGCCCTCGAACTTGCCGAGGCGGATCTTCGGACCCTGCAGGTCGACGAGGATCGCGACCGCGCGCCCGGCGTCGTCCGCGGCCTTCCGCACGATGCGGTAGATGCCTTCGTGGACGTCGTAGCTTCCGTGACTGAGGTTCATGCGGGCCACGTCCACGCCGGCGTCGATGATCGCACGAATGGTCTCGTACGACGACGTTGCCGGGCCGAGGGTGGCGACGATTTTCGCTCGTCTCATTGAGGGGGTGCTCCGTTGTTCTGCGCCCGGAGGCGCGTCGTTAGCGGGGAGGGTGAGCTGATTGCTGGCGGGCCGAGACTATCGCGTCCCGGGGACTAGAGCGTGAAGCCCCGGTCGTCGGGGCCGACCGGCGCCGGCAGCTGGGTCGTGCCCTCGAGGTAGCGGTCGACCTCGGCCGCGACGGAGCGGCCCTCGGCGATCGCCCAGACGATCAGGGACTGGCCGCGCCCGGCGTCGCCGGCCACGAAGACGCCGGGGACGGTCGTCTCGAAGGCGTCGCCGCGCGCGACGTTGCCGCGCTCGGTGAAGGGGACGTCGAGCTGGCGGCCGAGGTGGTCCGCCTCCGGGCCGGTGAAGCCGAGGGCGAGCAGGACCAGGTCGGCCGGGATCTCGCGCTCGGTGCCCGCCTTGGGGACGCGGCGCCCGTCGAGGTACTCGGTCTCGGCCACGCGCACCGCGCGGACCTCGCCGCCCTCGTTCGCGAGGAACTCCACGGTCGACGCGAGGAACATCCGCTCCCCGCCCTCCTCGTGGGCGCTCGAGACCTCGAACACGGTCGGGTCCATCGGCCAGGGCTGGCTGTCCGGGCGCTGCGACGGCGGCTGCTGCCCGATCGCCAGGTTCGTGACCGACGCGGCCTTCTGGCGGTGGGCGGTGCCGATGCAGTCCGCTCCGGTGTCGCCTCCGCCCAGGACGACGACGTGCTTGCCCTCCGCCGAGATCTGCTCGAAGACGCGGTCGCCCGCGATCGCGCGGTTCGACTGCACGAGGTACTCCATGGCGAAGTGCACGCCGTCGAGGTCGCGACCCGGGATCGGCAGGTCGCGCGGCACGAGAGCACCGGTGGCGACCACGACCGCGTCGTAGCGCGCCCGCAGGTCGTCCCAGGTGATGTCGGAGCCGATGTCGACGCCCGCGCGGAACCGGGTGCCCTCGGCCTTCATCTGGTTCAGGCGCAGTTCGAGGTGCTTCTTCTCCATCTTGAAGTCCGGGATCCCGTAGCGCAGGAGGCCGCCGATGCGGTCGTCGCGCTCGTAGACCGCGACGGTGTGCCCGGCGCGGGTGAGCTGCTGAGCGGCGGCGAGCCCCGCCGGGCCGGAGCCGACGACCGCGACGGTCTTGCCGGTCAGGCGCTCCGGCGGGTGCGGCTGCACCCAGTCGTTGCCGAAGGCCTGATCGATGATCGAGACCTCGATCTGCTTGATCGTGACGGCGGGCTGATTGATGCCGAGCACGCAGGACGACTCGCACGGCGCCGGGCAGAGCCGGCCCGTGAACTCCGGGAAGTTGTTCGTCGCGTGCAGGCGCTCGATCGCCTGGCGGCCCTCGCCGCGCCACATCAGGTCGTTCCACTCGGGGATCAGGTTCCCCAGCGGGCAGCCCTTGTGGCAGAACGGGATGCCGCAGTCCATGCAGCGGCCCGCCTGCCGGCGCAGCACGGCGGAGTCGCCCTGCTCGTAGACCTCTTTCCAGTCCATCAGGCGGACGGACACGGGACGCCGCTTGGGCAGCTCCCGGTCCTGCACCTTCAGGAACCCCTTGGGATCAGCCACCGGTCACCTCCAGAATCCGTCCCCAGACGACGTCGCCGTCGGGGTCGAGCCCCTCCTCCACAGCGGATGCGCGCGTCGCGAGCACCGCGGCGAAGTCGCGGGGCAGTACCTTGACGAAACGCGAGACCGTTCCGTCGAAATCGTCGAGCATCCCCTGTGCCAGGGTCGACTCGGTCTCCGCGACGTGCCGCTCGAGCAGGTCGCGCAGGATCTCCACGTCGGCGCTGCCGAGCTCGGAGAGGGTGAGCTCGCCGGAGGCGATCGCGTCGCGGTTCACGAGCTCGCGGCGCAGGCCGTGGATGTAGGCCGTGCCGCCCGACATGCCGGCGCCGAGGTTCCGCCCGGTCTCGCCGAGGATCACCGCCAGGCCGCCGGTCATGTACTCGAGCGCGTGGTCGCCCACTCCCTCGACCACCGCGGTGGCGCCGGAGTTGCGGACCAGGAAGCGCTCGCCGACCATCCCGCGGATGAACATCGTGCCCTGGGTCGCCCCGTAGCCGATCACATTGCCCGCGATCACGTTCGTCGAGGCGTCGAAGGTGCTGCGGCGGTCCGGCCGCACCACGATCTGGCCGCCCGAGAGGCCCTTGCCGACGTAGTCGTTGGAGTCGCCCTCGAGCCGCAGCGTGATGCCGGCGGGGAGGAACGCTCCGAGCGACTGCCCGGCCGAGCCGCGGAGCGATACGACGATGGAGTCGGCCGGCAGGCCGTTCTCACCGAAGCGGACGGTGACCTCGTGGCCGAGCATGGTGCCGACGGCGCGCTCGGTGTTCTTGATCTCGCGCTCGATCCGCACGGTGCCGCGGTGGTCGAGCACGTTCGCCGCGAGGCGGATCAGCTCGTTGTCGAAGTGGTGCTCGAGCTCGTGCTCCTGCGCGCGGCCGTGGCGGCGCGGCTCCTCCGCCGTGAAGACCGGTCCGACGAGGATCGGCGTCAGGTCGAGCCCGCTCGCCTTCCAGTGCTCGATCGCCTGGTCGACGTCAAGCAGCTCGCGGTGTCCGACGATCTCGTCGACGCTCCGGAAGCCGAGCTGCGCGAGGTACTCGCGCACCTCCTGGGCGATGAACTCGAAGAAGTTGACGACGAATTCCGGCTTTCCGGAGAACCGCTGGCGCAGCTCCGGGTTCTGCGTCGCGACGCCCACCGGGCAGGTGTCGAGGTGGCAGACGCGCATCATGATGCAGCCCTCGACGATCAGCGGAGCCGTCGCGAAGCCGAACTCCTCGGC
This sequence comes from Rathayibacter sp. AY1A3, assembly GCF_002930975.1. Lineage (NCBI taxonomy): Bacteria > Bacillati > Actinomycetota > Actinomycetes > Micrococcales > Microbacteriaceae > Rathayibacter > Rathayibacter sp. AY1A3. The sequence continues at coordinate 57,206 of NZ_PSTO01000015.1, forward strand.
TCCGAGCAGCGCGCCGATGACGACGTCGCGACCGGTCTTCATCTGGCCGTCGACCTGCACGACCACGCGGTCGCGCATGCCGTTGAGCATCAGCGTCTGCTGGGTCTCGGCCAGGCCGAGCTCCCAGGGCGTGCCCGCGTGCTTGAGCGAGTTCACCGGGCTCGCGCCGGTGCCGCCGTCGTGACCCGAGACGAGGATCACGTCGGCGAGGGCCTTCGCGGTGCCGGCGGCGACCGCTCCGATGCCCGACTGGCTGACCAGCTTCGCGTGGATGCGCGCCGACGGGTTCGCCCGCTTGAGGTCGAAGATCAGCTGCTTGAGGTCCTCGATCGAGTAGATGTCGTGGTGCGGCGGCGGCGAGATCAGGCCGACGCCGGCGGTCGCGTGCCGGGTGCGCGCGATCCACGGGTACACCTTCGTCGGCGGCAGCTGACCGCCCTCGCCGGGCTTGGCGCCCTGAGCGAGCTTGATCTGGATGTCGTCGGCGTGGGTGAGGTACATGCTCGTGACGCCGAAGCGGCCCGAGGCGACCTGCTTGATCGCGGAGCGGCGCTCCGGGTCGAGCAGCCGCTCGGTGTCCTCGCCGCCCTCGCCCGTGTTCGACTTGGCGCCGAGGCGGTTCATCGCGATGGCGAGCGTCTCGTGCGCCTCCGGCGAGATGGAGCCGTAGCTCATCGCGCCCGTCGAGAAGCGCTTCACGATCGCCTCGACCGGCTCGACCTCGTCGATCGGGATCGGCGTGCGCCCCGCCGTGTCGAGCTTGAACATGCCGCGGAGGGTCATCAGCGAGCTCGCCTGGTCGTCGACCATCTTCGTGTACTCGCGGAAGACGTCGTAGCGGCGGTTGCGCGTCGAATGCTGCAGGCGGAACACCGTGTCCGGGTTGAACAGGTGCGGGGCGCCGTCGCGGCGCCACTGGTACTCGCCGCCGACCGCCAGGCGCTCATGCGCGACGATCGCGCCGTCCTCGGGATAGGCGGCGCGGTGACGCGCGGCGTTCTCCTCGGCGACGACGTCGATGCCGATGCCGCCGAGCTTCGAGACGGTGCCGGTGAAGTACTGGTCGACGAACGCCTGGCTGAGGCCGACGGCCTCGAAGGTCTGCGCCCCGGCGTAGCTCGACACGGTGGAGATGCCCATCTTGGACATGATCTTCAGCACGCCCTTGCCGAGCGCCTTGATCACGTTCTTCACGGCCTTCTCCGGCGAGACGTCCGACAGCATGCCGCTGCGGACGAGGTCCTCGCAGGTCTCCATCGCCAGGTACGGGTTGACCGCGGAGGCGCCGTAGCCGATGAGCGTCGCCACGTGGTGCACCTCGCGGACGTCGCCCGCCTCGACCACGAGCCCCACTCGCATCCGGTTCTCGGTGCGGATGAGGTGGTGGTGCACGGCGGCGAGCATCAGCAGCGAGGGGATCGGCGCGAGGTCCTTGGTGGAGTCGCGGTCCGAGAGCACCAGGAACTGCGCTCCCGCGGCGATGGCCTCGTCGGCCTCGTCGCACATCTCGTCGATGCGGTCCTGCATCGCGCGGGGTCCCGCGTCGACGCGGTACAGGCCGCGGATCGTCGTGGTGATGTGGCTCAGCGGGCGCGGCGCGATGTGCTGGATCTTCGCGAGCTCGTCGTTGTCGATGACCGGGAAGTCGAGGACGACCTGGCGCGCGTGCTCGGCACCGGCGGTCAGCAGGTTGCGCTCGGGGCCGAGGCCCAGGCGGAGCGAGGTCACGACCTCCTCGCGGATCGAGTCCAGCGGCGGGTTCGTCACCTGCGCGAAGGCCTGCGTGAAGTAGTCGAAGAGCAGGCGGGGGCGCTTGGACAGGACGGCCACGGGGGTGTCCGAGCCCATCGCTCCGAGCGGCTCCGCACCGGCACGCGCCATCGGCAGCAGGAGGAGGCGGACCTCCTCCTCGGTGTAGCCGAAGGTGCGCTGGCGGCGGTTGACCGAGGCGGGCGTGTGCACGATGTGCTCGCGCTCGGGGAGGTCCTTGAGGTTGATGCGGCCCTTCTCGAGCCACTCCTCGAACGGACCGGAGGCGGCGAGCTGCCCCTTGATCTCCTCGTCCTCGACGATGCGGCCCTGCTCGGTGTCGACCAAGAACATGCGGCCGGGCTGCAGGCGTCCCTTGCGGACCACCTTCGCGGGGTCGATGTCGAGCACGCCGATCTCGCTGGCGAGCACCACGAGCCCGTCGTCGGTGACGACGTAGCGGCCGGGGCGGAGCCCGTTGCGGTCGAGGGTGGCGCCGACGAGCTCGCCGTCGGTGAAGACGATCGCGGCCGGGCCGTCCCACGGCTCCATGAGCATCGAGTGGTACTCGTAGAACGCGCGGCGCTTCGGGTCGAGCGCGCCGTCCTGGTTCTCCCAGGCCTCCGGCACCATCATCATGACCGCGTGCGGGAGCGACCGGCCGGCCAGGTTGAGCAGCTCGACGGTCTCGTCGAACGAGGCGGAGTCGCTGCGGCCGGGCGAGACGATCGGGAACAGCGGGGCCAGGTCGCCCAGCTCGCGGCTCTTCAGCTGCGACTGGCGTGCGCGCATCCAGTTGCGGTTGCCCTGCACCGTGTTGATCTCGCCGTTGTGCGCGATCATCCGGAACGGCTGAGCGAGCGGCCACGACGGGAAGGTGTTGGTGGAGTAACGGGAGTGCACCAGCGCGAGCTTCGACGCGAAGCGCTCGTCGGACAGGTCCGGGTAGAACGGCTCCAGCTGGAGCGTCGTCACCATGCCCTTGTAGACGAGCGTGCGGCTCGAGAGCGACATGAAGTACACCTCGAGCTCGCGCTCGACGCGCTTGCGCAGGCGGAAGGTCAGGCGGTCGAGGCGCACGGAGGAGAGGGGCGTGCCGCTCTCGTCGGTCAGCTCGCTCCGGATGAACAGCTGCTCGATCGCCGGCATGGCGGCCCGGGCGAGCGTGCCGATCTCGTCGGGCTGCACGGGCACGGAGCGCCAGCCGACCACGGCGAGGTTCTCCTCGCGGGCGATGTCGGCGATCGTCGACTTGACCCGCTCGCGCTCGAACACGTCCACCGGGAGGAAGGCGTTGCCCACCGCGTACTGGCCCAGCGGCGGGAGCTCGAAGGGAGCGACCGCGCGGAGGAACTCGTCCGGGATCTGCGTGATGATCCCGGCGCCGTCGCCCGTTCCCGCGTCGGAGCCGACGGCGCCGCGGTGCTCGAGGTTGCGCAGCGCGTTCAGCGCGGCGTCGATGATGTCGTGGCCGGCGGTGCCGCGCATGGTGGCGACCATCGCGAGACCGCACGCGTCCTTCTCGGCGGCCGGGTCGTACATCCCCTGCGCCGGCGGCATGCCCAGGAAGGGCACGGCGCGGGCCGGGGTCGAGGGCTGGGCGGAGGCCATGGGAACCGTCCTCACGGGGGTGATGGCTGATCGGGACGTCACTGGCCCGCGGTGGTGGAGGAGGAGCGGCTCCCCGATCGGGAGGGCCGCAGGGTTCTGCCGTGGCGCGAGCGTCGCGCGCCGTCGGCGGTGCCTGCACGACGACCCGCCCGCGGCAGCGCTCGTGGCTGCGCCGCGATGGGGCGGTCGTGGAGGTGTCGGGCACCCGGGAGGCGGTCGCGGAGGCTCCGCGACCTCCGTCAGGTGCGGGAGACCGTCGGCTTCTCGGCGTCGGTGCCGGAAGCAGGGGTGGTGGTGTCGTCGGAGTCGGACTCGACGTCCTCGAATTCTACCGCAGCCGGGGCGGGCGTCCACTCGCGACCCGGCCGGTAGGCCGAGGGCTCGGCGCCCGGGTGCTCGCGCTTCTGGATCACCACGAGGACCAGGCCGATGACCACGGCGATGAGCGCGGCCCAGACGTTGGTGCGGATGCCCCAGAAGAACTCGCTCGGGTCGATCCGGATGGACTCGAACCAGACGCGGCCGATCCCGTACCAGATCAGGTAGGCGGCGAAGACGGTGCCCCACTGCAGCTTGAGACGGCGCTCGAGCAGGAGGATGACCGCGATGCCGACGACGTTCCAGAGGATCTCGTAGAGGAAGGTCGGGTGGAAGAGCGTGCCCGCCGGGAGGCCGACGGGGAAGGCCGGGTTGGTGGTCTCGATCTCGAGGCCCCAGGGCAGGGTCGTGGGCAGGCCGAAGAGCTCGTGGTTGAACCAGTTGCCCAGACGCCCGAGCGCCTGCGCGGCGAGCATGCCGGGGGCGAGGGCGTCGGCGAAGGTCCAGAACCGCACTCCTGTCCAGCGGCAGCCGATGAACGCGCCGACCGCGCCTCCGATCAGCCCGCCGAAGATGGCGTTGCCGCCGTTCCAGATGCGGACGACCTCCCACGGGTCGGCGCCGTCGTAGAAGTAGTCGCCGGGGTGGGTGAGCACGTGGTAGGCGCGGGCGCCGACGATGCCGAGCGGCACCGCCCAGATGATGATGTCGAGCACGACCCACGGCTCCGCGCCGCGGCGCTTGAGCCGCTGGTTCGTCATGATCGTCGCCACGATGATCCCCGCGAGGATGCAGAGCGCGTAGGTGTGGATCGCGAGCGTGAAGGTGCCGATCGTGAGGTCGTACTGACTCCACGCGTCGGGGGGGCTCGGAATGCTCAGCGGTACGGACACCGGTACTCGACCTTTCGAAGGAGGGGGTCCCCCGGGCACGGCTCGGCCGCGCCCCGGTGGGCATCCCGATTGTAGCGGGAGGGTGTCAGCGCGCGGAGCGCAGGCGGGTGCCCTCGGCGAGGCCGCGGGAGGTCTCGGCGACCGCGTCGACCCCGCCGGACGCCAGCGCCCGCACCAGGGCGGATCCGACGATGGCGCCGTCCGCGTAGGCGAGGATCTCGGCGACCTGCTCGCCGGTCGAGATGCCCAGGCCGACGCACGCGCTCTCGGAGCCGGCGGCGCGGAGGCGGTCGACCAGGGTGCGGGCCGCGGAGTCGACGTCGGTGCGCGCGCCGGTGATGCCCATCGTCGAGACCGCGTAGACGAATCCGCGGCTCGAGTCGACGGCCTGGCGCAGGCGCGTGTCCGTCGAGGACGGCGCCGCGAGGAACACGCGGTCGAGTCCGAGCCGCTCGGAGACGGCGAGCCACTCGGCGCCCTCGTCCGGGATCAGGTCGGGCGTGATGAGGCCGGACCCGCCGGCCTCGGCCAGATCGGTGGCGAAGCGCTCGACCCCGTACTGCAGGACGGGGTTGTAGTAGGTCATCACCAGGACCGGCACGTCGACGCGCGCCCGGATCTCGCGGACGGCCTCGAAGCCGTGGCGGAGGCGGAAGCCGCCCGCGATGGCGGCCTGGGTCGCCTCCTGGATGACGGGTCCGTCCATCACCGGATCGGAGTAGGGCAGACCGAGCTCGATCGCGTCGACGCCGTTCTCGGCCATGGCCACGGCGGCGTCGATGCTGGTCGGCAGGTCGGGGAAGCCGACGGGGAGGTAGCCGATCAGGGCGCCCGCCGCCTCCTCGTTCCGGCGCCGGACGGTCTCGGCGACGCTCGGTCCGCGGCCGCTCACGACTGCACCGCGCCCTGGTCCATGAGGCCGAAGTAGTGCGCAGCGGTCGTCATGTCCTTGTCGCCGCGGCCCGAGAGGTTGACCAGGATGGTGGCCTCGGGGCCGAGCTCGCGCCCGAGCTCCAGCGTGCCCGCCAGCGCGTGCGCGGACTCGATCGCCGGGATGATCCCCTCGGTGCGGCTGAGCAGCATGAGCGCGTCCATCGCGGCCGAGTCGGTGACCGCGCGGTAGTCGGCGCGGCCGATGCTCGAGAGCCACGCGTGCTCCGGGCCGATGCCCGGGTAGTCGAGGCCGGCCGAGATCGAGTGCGACTCGACGGTCTGGCCGTCCTCGTCCTGGAGGAGGAAGCTCCGGGCGCCGTGCAGGACGCCGGGGCGGCCCTTGCTGATGGTCGCCGCGTGGCGGGGGGTCTCGATCCCGTCGCCGCCGGCCTCGAAGCCGACGAGGCGGACCTCGGGGTCGTCGAGGAAGGCGTGGAAGATCCCCATCGCGTTGGAGCCGCCGCCGACGCAGGCGGTGACCGCGGTGGGCAGCGAGCCGGTCAGCTCGAGGACCTGCTCGCGCGCCTCCTCGCCGATGATCTTCTGGAAGTCGCGGACGAGGGCCGGGAACGGGTGCGGGCCCGCGACGGTGCCGAAGATGTAGTTCGTGGTGCCCACGTTCGTCACCCAGTCGCGCATCGCGTCGTTGATCGCGTCCTTGAGGGTGCGCGAGCCGGTCGTCACGGGGATCACCTCGGCGCCGAGCAGGCGCATGCGGGCGACGTTGAGGGCCTGGCGCTCGGTGTCGACCTCGCCCATGTAGACCACGCAGTCGAGGCCGAACAGGGCGGCGGCCGTGGCGGTCGCGACTCCGTGCTGGCCCGCTCCCGTCTCGGCGATGACGCGAGTCTTGCCGATCCGCTTGGTGAGCAGCGCCTGGCCCAGCACGTTGTTGATCTTGTGCGAGCCGGTGTGGTTGAGGTCCTCGCGCTTGAGGATGATCCGCGCACCGCCGGCGTGCTCGGCGAACCGCGGCACCTCGGTGATGATCGACGGACGGCCGGTGTAGCTGCGGTGCAGCTCCATCAGCTCGGCCGCGAACGCGGGGTCGACCTTCGTGCGCTCGTACTCGGCGCTCAGCTCGTCGAGGGCCTCGACGAGGGACTCGGGGACGTAGCGTCCGCCGAACTCGCCGAAGTAGGGGCCGAGTTCATCCCGGAGTGCCATGGGGGTACCGCCTATCGGAGTGGTCAGTGCGCAAGGAAGCCGGCGAGGGTGGAGACGGGGTCGCCGCCGGTGACGAGAGCCTCGCCCACGAGGACGACGTCGGCTCCGGAGCCGCGGTAGTGCGCGACGTCGTCGGCGGTGAGGACGGCCGACTCGGCCACCTTCACCGCATCGTCGGGGAAGCGCTCGGAGAGGCGGCCGAAGAGGTCGCGGTCGAGCTGGAAGGTGGAGAGGTCGCGGGCGTTCACGCCGATGAGCCGCGCGCCGAGGTCGGCGGCCCGCTCGAGCTCGTCGGCCGAGTGCGTCTCGACGAGCGGGGTCATCCCCAGCTCGAGCACGAGGGCGTGCAGCTCGGCGAGCAGGGGCTGCTCGAGCGCGGCGACGATGAGGAGGACCAGGTCGGCTCCGGCCGCGCGGGCCTCGAGGACCTGGTACGGCTCGGCGACGAAGTCCTTGCGCAGGACGGGGATCGACACGCGCTCGCGGACCGCCTCGAGGTCCGCGAGGGACCCCTTGAAGCGGCGCTCCTCGGTGAGGACGCTGATCGCGCTCGCTCCCCCGAGCTCGTACTGCCCGGCCAGCTCGGCGGGGACGGGGATGTCGGCGAGGGCTCCGCGCGACGGGCTGGCGCGCTTCACCTCGGCGATGATCCTGACGCGCTCGGCGGGGGCCAGAGCGGCCAGGGCGTCGAGGGCGGGCGCCTGGGCGAGCGCGCGGCGCTCGACGGCTTCGAGCGGGGCGCTCTCGCGGCGCCGGGCCGCGTCGGCCAGGGCGCCGGCGGTGAGGTCGGCGAGCACCTAGGCGCGCGCCTTCGGGTTCGCCTTCGCGCCGTTGACGCCGTAGCCCGCCTTGGCCATGCCCATGCCCACGAGCAGACCCACCACGACCAGGCCGGCCGAGAGCCAGACCACCAGGGGCACGTCGAACCAGAACGCGATCGTGCCGATCGTGAATCCGACCAGCATGATGACGACGGCCGTCCACGCTGCGGGCGAGTGGCCGTGGTTGTCGTCGTCGTGCTCGGTGCTCATGGGTCTCCTCCTGGGGGTGCATCGGGACCAGAGCAGTCTAGCGTGAGGCGCCTGAGCGCCCGGCCCCGGACTCGCCTGCGCAGTCGCCTGCAGGAGGCGGGGATGCCGGACCGCCGGACACGTCCCCGGCCGGTGTCAGCGGCCCGAGGTGGGGTCGTCGCCGCGCGAGAGCTCGTCCCACGAGACGACCGGATCGATGTCGCCGTCGTCCGTCTGCACGGTCGACGCGCCGTGGCCGTAGCCGTCGGCGGGCTCGAAGCGGGACGCGCGCTTCCGCGCCGCTCCCGGCCAGCGGCGCGAGGTCGCGAGGACGCCGATCCCGAGCAGCGCGGTGAGCACGCCGCAGACCAGGGCGACGACGGGCCAGGCCGTCGCGGAGGACGAGGCCACGAGCGCGGCGACGGACTGCTCCCCCGCGATGGCGGTCGCCTCCGTGACCAGCGAGGCGCCGGCGCGCACGGGGTCGCCCAGTGCCGTCGCGGCCGCGAGCACCACCGAGGCGCCGAGGACGGCCTGGAGCACACCGAGCACGATCCGGAAGACGGGGCCGGCGATGGCGAGGGCCGCGGCGAGGGCGAGGCCCGCGAGCGCCAGGGCGGAGAGCGCGGGCGCGGCGACGGTCCCGGCCACGTCGATCCGCTGGCCCTCCCCCTCGATCGCCGCCAGGGTCAGCGTGGACCAGGTCTGGGTGGAGGAGGTCAGCTCGAGCGCGGCGAGGAGCACGACCCCGAGGATCGCCGTGTACTTCAGCCGCCGTCCGCTCATGCTCACTCCGCCGGGCCGAGGCCGGTGAACGGCACGAGGGGGTCGACGTCGAAGCAGGCGTGCTCGCCCGTGTGGCAGGCTGCGCCGATCTGCTCGACCTGGACCAGCAGAGTGTCGGCGTCGCAGTCGAGGGCGGCACCCCGCACGTACTGCGCGTGCCCGGACGTGTCGCCCTTGCGCCAGTACTCCTGGCGCGAGCGCGACCAGAAGGTGACGCGGCCCTCGGTGAGGGTCCGCCGGAGCGCCTCGCGGTCCATCCAGCCCATCATGAGCACCTCGCGGGTGTCGTGCTGCTGGATGATCGCGGGCAGGAGCCCGGTCGGATCGAAGGCGGCGCGGTCCAGGACGGCGTCGAGCTCGGCGGGGGTCATCGGATCTCGATCCCGGAGGCGGCGAGCGCGCGCTTGACGTCACCGATCGTCAGCTCGCGGTTGTGGAAGACGGAGGCGGCGAGCACGGCGTCGGCTCCCGCGTCGACGGCCGGAGCGAAGTGCTCGACGGCGCCGGCGCCTCCGGAGGCGATGACCGGCACGGAGCTCAGCTCGCGCATCGCGGCGATCAGCTCGAGGTCGAAGCCCTGCTTGGTGCCGTCGGCGTCGATGGAGTTGACCAGCAGCTCCCCGGCGCCGCGCTCGACGGCCTCGGCCGCCCAGGCCAGGGCGTCGAGCTCGGTCTCGCGGCGTCCACCGTGGGTGGTGACGACGAAGCCGGACGCCGTGGCGTCGCTCCGCTTGACGTCGAGCGAGAGCACGAGCACCTGCGCGCCGAAGACGTCGGCGATCTCGCCGAGGAGCTCGGGCCGGGCGATCGCGGCGGAGTTGACGCCCACCTTGTCGGCGCCGTGCGCGAGCAGTCGCGAGACGTCCTCGGCGCTGCGCACGCCTCCGCCGACCGTGAGCGGGATGAAGACCTGCTCGGCGGTCGCCCGCACCACGTCGTAGGTGGTCGAGCGGTCGTCGACCGTGGCGGTGACGTCGAGGAAGGTCAGCTCGTCGGCGCCCTGCTCGAAGTAGAGGCGGGCGAGCTCGACGGGGTCGCCCGCATCGCGCAGGTTCTGGAAGTTGACGCCCTTCACGACGCGGCCGGCGGCGACGTCGAGGCAGGGGATGACGCGGACGGCGAGACTCATCGGCTCCCCCTCTACAGGCGCGCGGCGTGGATGGAGGTGACCAGGATCGCGCGGGCGCCCAGGTCGTACAGGCGGTCCATCACCTGGTTCATGTCCGAGCGCGGCACCATCACGCGGACGGCCACCCACTCGGCGTCGTGCAGCGGCGAGACCGTCGGGGACTCGAAGCCCGGGGCGATCGCCGTGGCGCTCTCCAGGAGCGCGACGGGGCAGTCGTAGTCGAGCAGCACGTACTCGCGGGCGACCAGCACGCCCTGCAGGCGGCGCAGCAGCACCGGGATGCCCTCGGGCTCCCCTGCGGCGGAGACCAGGACGGCGGTCGAGTCCAGGATGACCGGCCCGAAGATCTCGAGGCCGGCCTTGCGGAGCGTGGTGCCGGTCTCGACGACATCGGCGATGACGTCGGCGACGCCGAGCTGGATCGCGGACTCGACCGCGCCGTCGAGGCGGATCAGCGTCACCTCGACGCCGTGCTCCCGGAGGAAGCGGCCCACGAGGCCCGGGTAGCTGGTCGCCACGCGGAGGCCGTCGATCTGCGCGAGCTCGTCGTAGCGGCCTGCGGGCCCGGCGAAGCGGAAGGTGGAGTTGGCGAAGCCCAGGCTCGCGATCTCCCGCGCCTCGGAGCCGGAGTCGATCAGGAGGTCGCGGCCGGTGACCCCGACGTCGAGAGCGCCGGAGCCGACGTAGGTGGCGATGTCGCGCGGGCGCAGGTAGAAGAACTCCACCCCGTTGCGCTCGTCGACGACGTGCAGCTCCTTCGGGTCGCGACGGCCGGTGTAGCCGGCCTCCGCGAGCATCTGACCGGCGGTCTCCGAGAGGGAGCCCTTGTTGGGGACGGCGACGCGCAGGAGCGCCGGGGCGGGGGTGGTGGTCACGGGACGTCCTTCATGACTCGACGGCTGTTCAGGGGGCGGCACGGCTCCTCGGGGAGCGTGCGGGCGCGACGGCGCGGAGCGGAGGCGCACCCCGGCGAGCGGGGCGGGGCTCACAGATGCCGGTAGACGTCGGCCGTCGTCAGTCCCTTGGCGAGCATGAGCACCTGCAGGTGGTAGAGCAGCTGCGAGATCTCCTCGGCGGTGCGCTCGTCGGCCTCGTACTCGGCGGCCATCCACACCTCGGCGGCCTCCTCGACGATCTTCTTGCCGATGAAGTGCACGCCGGCGTCGAGCTCGCGGACGGTGCCCGAACCCTCGGGACGGGCGGCGGCCTTCTCGCCCAGCTCAGCGAAGAGGTCGTCGAAAGTTTTCACCGGGGAAGTCTATACGGCGGCCGGACGCGGGCCGCCTCAGTGCCGGTGCAGGTGAGCGGTCGCCGTCTCGCGCAGCGACGCGATCGCGGCCTCCGGGTCGTCCGCGCCGAAGACCGCGGAGCCCGCGACGAAGGTGTCGGCTCCCGCCTCCGCTGCGATCTCGATAGTGCCGGGAGCGATCCCGCCGTCGACCTGAAGCCAGACGTCGAGCCCGGTGCGGTCCACCACGTTCCGGAGGATGCGCAGCTTGGGCATCGTCTCCTCCATGAAGGACTGGCCCCCGAAGCCGGGCTCGACCGTCATCACGAGGACCTGGTCGAACTCGGGCAGGAGGTCGAGGTAGTCGTCCACCATCGTGCCCGGCTTGAGCGCGATCCCCGCCCGCGAGCCGATCTCGCGCAGGCGCCGCGCGAGTGCCACGGCGTCGCGCGCGGCCTCGGCGTGGAAGGTCACGGAGTAGGCGCCGGTCTCGGCGTAGTCGGGGGCCCACCGGTCGGGGTCGTCGATCATCAGGTGCAGGTCGAGCGGCCGGGGCGAGACGTCCTGGAGGCGCTGGACCATGGTCAGCCCGAACGTGAGGTTCGGCACGAAGTGGTTGTCCATCACGTCGACGTGCACCAGGTCGGCTCCGGCGATGCGCTGCAGCTCGGCCTCGAAGTTCACGAAGTCGGCGGAGAGGATGCTGGGGTTGATCCGTGCGGGCATGCGTCCAGCCTAGATCGGAGCGTCCTCCGCGTCCGCCCGGCCGAGCACGCTCCCGCTCCGGAGGGGTCAGGCGTTCCCGGACGCCGCCTCGAGGGGCCGGCGGCGGAGGAGCTGCACGAACATGGCGTCGGTGCCGTGCCGGTGCGGCCAGAGCTGCACGTGGAGGGGGCCGTCCGGCAGCGGGAGCGGGTCCGCCGTCACCGCGCGCAGCACGGCCGGCGTGTCGACGAGCTCGAGCTCGTGCCGCTCCTGCGCGAGGGCGAGCACGCGCCGGGTCTCGCCGAGGTGCGGCGAGCAGGTCACGTAGGCCAGCAGCCCGTCGGGAGCGAGAGCCCTCACCGCGGAGTCGAGCAGCTCGCCCTGGAGGGCGGCCAGCGGCTCCACGTCGGCCGCGGACTTGCGCCAGCGCGCCTCGGGCCGACGCCGCAGCGCACCGAGACCGGTGCACGGCGCGTCGAGGAGGATGCGGTCGAACGATCCCGGCTGCTCGTCGCCCAGGTCGCGCCCGTCGCCGGTGCGCACCTCGACCGACGGATCGACGGCGGCCAGCGCCTGCCGTACCAGGCCCGCGCGGCCCGGGACCACCTCGTTGGCGAGCAGCGCCGCCCCGCCTGCGCGCGCTTCCGCCGCGAGCAGCGCCGCCTTGCCGCCGGGTCCCGCGCACAGGTCGAGCCAGCGCTCGCCCGGGCGGACCGGCCGTGCCCGGGAGAGCGCCAGAGCGGCGAGCTGGGAGCCCTCGTCCTGCACGCGCACGCGGCCCTCGTGCACCGCGGGGAACGCCTCCGGGTCGCCGCCGGTGCTGGTCATGCCGACCGGCGAGAACCGGTCGGATTCGGCGTCGGCGATCTCGCCGGGAGACGCCAGGCCCGGCAGAGCCACAAGGTTCACCCGCGGAGCCGCGTTGTCGGCGGCGAGCAGCGCGTCGAGCTCGTCGGCCGCCCCCTCCGCCGCCAGCGCCCGTCGCAGGGCGCGCACGATCCACACGGGGTGGGAGCTCAGCGCGGCGATCCGGTCGTCGCCGGAGACCGCGGCCGCGGAGACCCGCTCGCGCCACTCGCCGGCGCTCGAGCGCGAGACCGCGCGCAGCACGGCGTTGGCGAAGGCCACCGCTCCCCGCGAGGAGCCGGCCGCGACGAGCGCAACGCTCTCGTTCACCGCGGCGTGCGGGGCCACGCGGGTCGCGAGCAGCTGGTGCACGCCCAGGCGCAGCGCGTCGAGCACCGGCGCATCGATGCTCTCGACGGACCGGCCGGCCGCGAGGGCGATCACGCGGTCGTAGTAGCCGGACATCCGCAGGGTGCCGTAGCAGAGCTCGGTGGCCAGTCCCGCGTCGGCGGGCGAGAGGCCGGCGGCGCTGATCCGCGCGGGCAGGACCAGGTTGGCGTAGGCGTCCGACCCGCTCACCGCGAGCAGGACGTCGTAGGCGACCCGGCGGGCGGGAGCGGCCTCGCGCCGGGCGCTCACGCGAGCACCGTGCTCTCGCGCAGGCCGCGGGCCCAGGCGGCGCCGGCCATCGGGGTCCTGCCGGCGGGCTGGACGGTGACCAGCTCCACCGCTCCGTCCGCGGTGCCGACGAGGGCGCGCCCCGAGTCGAGGCGGACGACGCCGGGAGCGAGGTCCCCCTCGGCCGCGCGGACCGCGAGCACCTTGAGGCGCGCGTCCCCCACCGCGGTCGAGGCTCCGGGCTCGGGAGTCGTTCCGCGCACGAGCGCGAGGACCCGCGCGGTCGGGAGGCTCCAGTCGATCCGGCCGTCGGCGCCGTCGAGCTTGGGAGCGGGGGTCGCCTCTCCGGTCTGCGGAGTCGCGACGGCCGTGCCCTCCTCCAGCGCGTCGACCACGCCGAGGGTGAGGCCGGCGCCGCTCCCGGCCAGCTCCGTCAGCAGCTCGCCCGCGGTGCGCTCCCCCGCGTCGACGGCGAGCTCGGCGTACACGTCACCGGCGTCGAGCTCGGCGACCAGCTGGAAGACGCTCGCGCCGATCCGCGTGTCGCCCGCCATCAGCGCCCGCTGGACGGGAGCCGCCCCGCGCCAGCGCGGCAGCAGGGAGAAGTGCAGGTTGATCCAGCCCAGGCGCGGCACCGCCAGCAGGCGCTGCCGGACGAGGCCGCCGTAGGCCACGATCACGCCGAGGTCGGGGGCGAGCTCCGCGATCCGGTCGGTCACGTCCTCGTCGAGGCGGTTCGCCCGGATCACCGGGATCCCCAGCTCCTCGGCCGCGACGGCGACCGGCGAGGGGGTGAGCACGCGCTTGCGTCCCACCGGGGCGTCCTCCCGGGTGACCACGGCCACGACCTCGTGCGCGGAGGCGGCGAGGTCGCGGAGGGTCGGAACGGCAGCGGCGGGCGTGCCGGCGAAGACGAGGCGCACGGGGGTCTCCTGGGGAGTCAGAGGATGTCGGGGTCGTCGAGACGGACCCGGAGCCGGGGGGCCGGCCGGAAGCGGCCGGGCGTGGTCGGCGGGCGACGACGGCGCGTGGCGTTGCGGATCACGGCGGAGCGGAGGCGCGCGGCCACATCCGCACCGCGAGCGTAGTCGAACCGGACGATCGCCCGGACGGAGCCGTCCTCGAGCCCGACAGGACCGAGGACCTCGTGCCGGTCGTCCTCGTCGAGCGCGTCGAGCGCCTCCTCCACCGCGTGCGCGTCGCCGCTCACCGTGGCCAGGCGCACCGCGGGCGGGAAGCGCAGAGCGCGCCGCTCCTGGAGCTCGGCCCGGAGGTACTCGGCCTGCCGCCAGGTCGCCAGGGCGGTCGCGAGCCGGCCGCCGACCCCGACCAGGAGGACCGGCGCGCCCGGGCGGGCCAGCGCCGCGGCGTTCGACCAGGTGCGGAGCGCGTCGTCGGCGACCCGCAGGCTCTCGCGGGCCAGCATCCGCTCGCCGTCCAGCAGCAGGACGGCGTGGTAGCCGCCGTCGGCCCGCGGCTCCGCCCCGCGCGTGGCCACGACGAGCGCGGGCTCGTCGGGGAGGGTGAGCACGGGGCGCTGCCCGTCCGCGACGATCACCTTGGCACCCGGGAAGGCGCGTCCGAGCTCCTCCGCGGTGCGGCCCGCGCCGAGGGAGACGAGGCGCAGAGCCGTCGCCTCGCAGACGGAGCAGGTCCAGTCGGCCGCGATCAGGCCGCACCAGCCGCAGCTCGGCCGCCCGCCCTCGGAGTGCACGCCGAGCGGACCCTGGCAGCGGTTGCAGCGTGCGACGGTCCGGCAGCGGGCGCAGGCGACCACCGGCGCGTAGCCGGGGCGCGCGACCTGGACGAGCACGGGACCGGAGTCGAGGGCCTTCCGCGCCTCCCGCCAGGCGGAGGAGGGGATGCGCGCTGCCGCGTCGTGCTCGTCGGCCGCCCACTGCTGGGCGGTCGGCACGACGTGCGGGCGGCGGCTCGGCCGCGGCTCCACCTCGGTCGCGAAGCCGATCTCGACGAGCCGCTCGACCTCGACCGTGCGCGTGTTGCCGAGCAGGACGAGGCCGGCGCCGCTCTGCTCCTGCCGCACCAGGGCGACGTCGCGGGCGTGCGCGTAGGGCGCGAGCGGCTCGGCGAAGAGCGGATCGCCGTCGTCCCAGAGCGCGATCAGGCCGAGGGCGGAGGAGGGCGCGTAGAGGACGGAGCGGTTGCCGACGACGACCCGCGGCCCGGGATCGAGGCAGCGGACGAAGGCGGAGTAGCGCTCGGCGCCCTTCTGCCGCGCATCGAGGCGCACCACCGCCTCCGCGGGGACGAGGGCGGCGAGAGCGAGCTCCAGCTGCTCCTGGTCGCGGTAGTCGGGGACGGCCAGGATCGCGTCGCGGCCCGCGGCGAGCGTGTCCCGGGCGAGCTCGGCGAGCGTGACGGCCCAGCCGCCGACCCACGCGCCCGAGTCGAGGCTCACCGGAGCCGGCACGGCGCCGACCGCCAGCCGGGCCCCTTCGGCGAGTCCCGCGAAGGAGGCGTCGGGGTAGCCCGTCACGCCGCCCGCCTCGACCGCGGGCGCCGCAGGAGCGGGACCCGCGGCGAGTCGCGCCTTCTCGACGCGGACGTGGCGGCGCGGCACGGCCAGGCGCAGCACGTCGCTCGCGCCCCCGGAGGCGCGGTCGGCCACCCGGCGGGCGAGGGCCCAGACCTCCGGGGTCAGCACGACGAGCGGCGAGACCAGCTCCTCGATGCCGCTGAGCGCTCCGGCGTGCTCGGTCCCCTCCCCCGTCTCGACGACGAACGCGTCGGCGATCCGGCCTCCGGTCCGCAACGGCACCCGCACGCGCACGCCGGGGACCACCTCGCCGCGCAGCGCCTCCGGCACCGCGTAGTCCAGGAGCCGGTCGAGCTGCGGGAGGGGCGAGTCCAGGAGCACGCGCGCGACGGCTCCGCTCGTCGCCATCGCCGCCGCGCCCGCTACGAGAGGCCCGCGGCGGAGCGCAGGTCGTCGACCCGGTCGAGGCGCTCCCAGGTGAAGTCGGGGAGCTCCCGGCCGAAGTGGCCGTAGGCCGCGGTCTGCGCGTAGATCGGGCGGAGCAGGTCGAGTGCGTGGATGATCGCGGCCGGGCGCAGGTCGAAGACCGAGCGGATCGCCTCGGTGATCGTCTCGTCGGAGACGGTGCCGGTGCCGAAGGTCTCGACGTAGAGGCCGACCGGGGCCGCCTTGCCGATGGCGTAGGCGACCTGCACCTCCAGCCGCGAGGCGAGCCCCGCGGCGACCGCGTTCTTGGCGACCCACCGCATGGCGTAGGCGGCCGAGCGGTCCACCTTCGACGGGTCCTTGCCCGAGAACGCGCCGCCGCCGTGGCGGGACGCTCCGCCGTAGGTGTCGACGATGATCTTGCGGCCGGTGAGCCCGGCGTCGCCCTGAGGCCCGCCGATCTCGAAGCGGCCGGTCGGGTTGATCAGCAGGCGCACGGCGGAGGAGTCGAGGTCGACCGTCTCGAGCACGGGGCGGATGACGTGCGCCGCGATATCCGCGTGGATCGTCTCGGTGCTGACGTGCTCGGCGTGCTGGGTGGACAGGACGACGGTGTCGATGGTGGACGGCGTCGTGCCGTCGTAGCCGATGGTGACCTGGGTCTTGCCGTCGGGCCGGAGGTAGTCGAGCTCGCCCGACTTGCGGACGGCGGCCAGGCGCTCGGCGAGGCGGTGCGAGAGCCAGCTCGGCAGCGGCATGTACTCGGGGGTCTCGTCGGTCGCGAAGCCGAACATCAGACCCTGGTCGCCCGCGCCCTGGCGGTCGAAGGCGTCCTCGCCCGCCTCGGAGGAGCGGACCTCGAGCGCCGTGTCGACGCCCGCCGCGATCTCGGGCGACTGCTGGCCGATCGAGACCGAGACGCCGCAGGAGCGGCCGTCGAAGCCCTTCTCCGAGGAGTCGTAGCCGATCTCGACGATCGTGTCGCGCACGATCTTGGGGATCTCGACGTAGCCGCTCGTGGAGACCTCGCCCGCGACGTGCACGAGCCCCGTCGTGACCAGCGTCTCGACGGCGACCCGGCTGTGCGGGTCCTCGCGGAGCAGGGCGTCGAGGATGCGGTCCGAGATCTGGTCGCAGATCTTGTCCGGGTGGCCCTCGGTGACGGACTCGGAGGTGAACAGGCGGAGGGGACCGGAGGTCATGCTTCTCTTCTCGTCCCGGCTCGTGCGGACCGGGGTCGTTCGTACCGGGAGTGGCCTGGCGGGCGCGATGCCGGGCGGCAGGCGATCGGCGCCTGGGCGGGCGGACCGGCGGGGCTAGCGCACGACCGCGTCGAGGACGCGATCGGCCACCTCCGCCTTGCTGCCCGAGGCCTCGCCAACTATATCGCCGGCCCGATCGAGGACCACGACGGCGTTGCTGTCGCTCTGGAAACCCTCGGCCCAGCCCACCCTGTTGAGGACGAGCAGGTCGCAGCCCTTGCGGGCGATCTTGGCGCGGCCGAGCGCGAGCATCGCGTCCCGGTCCGGCTCGGTCTCCGCGGCGAAGCCGACGACGATCTGCCCCTCCCGCCGGGAGGCGGAGATCTCGGCGAGGACGTCCGGGTTCTTGACGAGCTCGAGGACGAGACGGTCGCCCTGCTGCTCCTTCTTGATCTTCGCGTCGGCGACCGCGGCGGGCCGGTAGTCGGCGACGGCCGCGGCCATGATCACGACGTCCGCGCCGGGGGCCGCGGCGAGGGCGGCCTCGCGCAGCTCGAGCGCGGTGCCCACCGGGAGGACCGTGACGCCCTCCGGCGCCGGCACGTCGAGGTTCGCGGCGAGGAGGGTGACCTCCGCGCCCCGGGCCGCAGCGGCCAGCGCGAGCGCGACGCCCTGCCTGCCGCTGGAGCGGTTGCCGACGAAGCGCACCGGGTCGAGGGGCTCGCGGGTGCCGCCGGCGGTCACGAGGACGCGCACGCCCGCGAGGTCGCGGCGGGCGGAGGCGGAGCGGGCGTGGACGGCGAGGGCCTCCGCCACGATCGTCTCGGGCTCCTCCATGCGGCCGGGGCCCGAGTCGGCGCCGGTGAGGCGGCCGACCGCGGGGCCGACGACGTGCACGCCGCGGGAGCGGAGCACCGCCATGTTCGCGACGGTGGCGGCGTTCGCCCACATCTCGGTGTGCATCGCGGGGGCGACCACGAGCGGGGCGGTGCTCGCGAGCACCGTGTTGCCGAGCAGGTCGTCGGCGAGGCCGGCGGCGAGCTTGGCGAGCGTGTGCGCCGTCGCGGGCGCGATCACGATGAGGTCGGCGGCCTGGCCGATGGCCACGTGCCGGACCTCGGCGACGCCCTCGTAGAGCTCGGTGTGCACCGGGTTCCGCGAGATGGCCTCGAGGGTGGGCTTGCCGACGAAGCGCAGCGCGGCCTCGGTCGCGACGACGTGCACGTCGTGCTCCGCGAGGACCAGCGCGCGGACGACTCCGACGGCCTTGTACGCGGCGATGCCGCCGGTGATGCCGACGACGACGTTGAGCCGTCGGCCGGCCTCGAGAGAGGAGCCCACCCGGAGGGGACTACTCGGCGAGGGGCTTGGCGACGAGCTTGTCCTCGTTGATCTCGTGCAGTGCGACCGAGAGGGGCTTGTCGTCGATGGTGGAGTCGACCAGCGGGCCGACGTTGTCGAACAGGCTGCCCTCGTGGAGGTCGGCGTAGTAGTCGTTGATCTGGCGGGCGCGCTTGGAGGCGAAGATCACCAGCGCGTACTTGGAGTCGACCTTCGAGAGGAGCTCGTCGATGGGCGGGTCGATGATGCCGAGGTTGTTGGCCATGGGTGTCTCCTTGCAGGCGCATCAGCGCCGATCTGCGGCTCCGGAGCAACACGGCGCGCGGGCTCCGAGGGGCGTGTGCCCGGTGGGACCCGGGGCGTCGGCCCGGAGGTGGTCGGTGGCCCGGTGTCAGCGGCCCGGGTCAGCGGGCGCGCCGTCGGCACGAGGCGACATCAACTCTACGACCTCGCGGGCCGCTTCGGGCACGGTGCTGTTGACGACGGCGAAATCGAACTCGTCCTGCGCGGCCAGCTCCACCTTCGCGGTGGCCAGGCGGCGCTCCTGCTCCTCCGCGCTCTCGGTGCCGCGGCCGACCAGGCGGCGGACCAGCTCGTCCCAGCTCGGCGGCAGGAGGAAGACCAGCCGCGCGTCCGGCATCCGCTCGCGCACCTGGCGGGCACCCTGGATGTCGATCTCGAGCATCACCTGGCGGCCCTGCTCCAGTGCGGCGTCGATGGGGCCGCGGGGCGTCCCGTAGCGGTGCGCGTTGTGGACGACGGCGTACTCGAGGAACTCCCCCGCCGCGACCATCCGGTCGAACTCGGCGTCGTCGACGAAGTAGTAGCTGACGCCGTCCACCTCGCCCGGACGCGGGGCCCGGGTGGTGGCCGAGACCGAGAGCAGGACGTCCGGGTAGTTCTCGCGGATGTAGGTCGACACGGTGCCCTTGCCGACCGCAGTCGGACCGGCGAGGACGAGCAGGCGGTTGCGGCCGGGGCGGCGCTGCCGCGACTCCCGCTCCTCCAGGAACGACGCCAGGCCCTCGACCTGGCGCCGGCCGAGCCCGCCGAGGCGCTTCGACTCGGCGATCCGCAGCTGGTCCATCACCCGGGGCGTCTTCACCACGCCGAGTGCGGGCACGGCGCGGAGCAGCTCGCTGACGCGCATCCGCCCCTCGACTCCGAGCGGCTCGGCCTGGGCCGCCGCGAGCACGGCGGTCGCGGGGCGGCGTCCGGCGGCGACGGCCTTCTTGACGGCGGCGCGGGCACGGCGCGCCGCGATCGCGGCCTCGGAGGCGGCGCGCCGGTCGACCTCGGGCGGCGAGGGACGGCGCACGGCCTCCGGGCGCGAGGAGGCGCCGGGATCGGGGCTGACGGTTTCAGCGGACAAGGGTCTCCTGGATGTCGGTCGCGCGGCGGGTGATCTCGGCCGCGATCCCCGAGGGGCCGGCGCCGAGCACGCTCCGCGACTCGCTGACGATGGTGGCGGCGCTCAGCGCGCCGAACAGCCGCTGCGCGTCCGCGACGGCCGCGCCCTGGTGGCCGAAGCCGGGCGCGAGCACCGGGAGTGCGGGGTGCAGCGGCTCGTCGATGCCGATGCCGAAGTCGCCCAGGGCGACCGTGGCGCCGAGCACCACGCCGACCGAGCCGATCGACGCGCGAGCGTGAGCGTCGTTCCAGGATGCCACGTCCGCCACGACCGCGCGTGCCACGGTGGATCCCGCCCGGCCGCCGTCCTGCACGAGGGCGCGCTGCACGGGACGGGCCTCGGGGTTGGAGGTGGCTGCGAGGACGAACACGCCCTTGCCCGCCTCCTCGGCGAGGGTCAGCATCCCCTCGAGGGAGCCGAGCCCCTGGTAGGCCGCCGCGGTCATGGCGTCCGCCTCGAGCGGCGAGCCCGGCCGGAGCCACGCCTCGGCGTAGGCGGTGACGCTCGTGCCGATGTCGCCGCGCTTGACGTCGGCGATCACCAGCAGTCCGGCCTCGCGGGCGTCGGCGAGCACGCGCTCGAGCGCGGCGTAGCCCGCCGAGCCGTGCCGCTCGAAGAACGCGATCTGCGGCTTCACCACGCCCACGCGGCCGGCCGCCGCCTCGACGACCGTGCGGCCGAAGCTCTCGAGCCCGGCTGCGTCGTCGGCGAGGCCCCACGCGTCGAGCAGGTACGCGTGCGGGTCGATCCCGACGCAGAGCCGGCCGTGCGCGGCGAACGCCGCCTCGAGGCGCGAGCCGAAGGAGGCGGTGCCCGCCGCGCCGCCGCTCACGCGGTGCGCTCCGCGCGGCGCAGGGCGTAGTCCTGCAGGCTCGTCACCTCGAAGGGCTCGTTCGCCGCGTCGAGCGAGGCGACCGCGGCCGCGAGCTGGGCGATCGTGGTGAACAGCGGCTTGTCCGCGGCGACCGCGGCGGCGCGGATCTCGTAGCCGTCGGCGCGGGTCGCTCCTCCGCTGGGCGTGTTGATCACCACGTCGACCTCGTCGCGGGCGATCAGCTCGACGATGGAGGGCGCGTCGCCCTCGGCGGTCTCGCTGTACTTGCGGACCACGCGGGCCTGGATCCCGTTGCGGTTCAGCACCTCGGCCGTGCCCTCGGTCGCGAGGATGTCGAAGCCGAGCTGGCGCAGGCGCAGCGCGGGCAGGACGATCGAGCGCTTGTCGCGGTCGGCGACCGAGATGAAGACGGTCCCGCTCGCCGGCATGCCGCCGTAGGCGGCGTCCTGGCTCTTCGCGAAGGCGCGCGGGAAGTCGCGGTCGATCCCCATGACCTCGCCGGTGGAGCGCATCTCGGGCCCGAGCAGCGAGTCGACGATCTGGCCCTCCTTGGTGCGGAAGCGCTTGAACGGCAGGACCGCCTCCTTCACCGCGATGGGAGAGTCCATCGGGACGTCGGAGCCGTCGCGCTCGGGAAGCAGGCCCTCGGCCTTCAGCGCGGCGATGGTCTCGCCCACCATCAGGCGCGACGCGGCCTTCGCGAGCGGGATGCCCAGCGCCTTCGACACGAACGGCACGGTGCGCGAGGCCCGGGGGTTCGCCTCGAGCACGTAGAGCACGCCCTGGCCGATCGCGAACTGGACGTTCAGCAGTCCTCGGACGCCGACGCCCTTAGCGATCGCGAGGGTCGCCTCCCGCACCTGGTCGATCTGGCGGCGGCCGAGCGTCACCGGCGGGAGCGTGCACGCCGAGTCGCCGGAGTGGATGCCGGCCTCCTCGATGTGCTCCATCACGCCGCCGATGTAGAGCTGCTCGCCGTCGAAGAGCGCGTCGACGTCGATCTCGATCGCGTCGTCGAGGAAGCGGTCCACCAGCAGCGGGTGCGCCTCGTCGATGATCCCCTCGCCGGCCATCCGCTCGAAGTAGTCCTCGAGCTGGGGCGTTCCGTAGACGATCTCCATGCCGCGCCCGCCGAGGACGAACGACGGACGGACGAGGACCGGGTAGCCGATCTCCACCGCGACCTCACGGGCGCCGTCGAGGTCGGTCGCGGTGCCGTTGCGCGGAGCGAGAAGCCCCGCCTCGTCGAGGATCCGCGAGAACGCGCCGCGCTCCTCCGCGAGGTCGATGTTCGCGGAGGTGGTGCCGAGGATGGGCACGCCGGCCGCCTCGAGGCCCGCGGCGAGCCCGAGCGCCGTCTGGCCGCCCAGCTGCACGACGACGCCGACGAGCTCGCCGGACTGCGACTCCGCGTGGATGACCTCGAGCACGTCCTCGAGAGTCAGCGGCTCGAAGTAGAGGCGGTCCGAGGTGTCGTAGTCGGTCGAGACCGTCTCGGGGTTGCAGTTGATCATGATCGTCTCGAAGCCCGCGTCCGAGAGCGCGAACGAGGCGTGCACGCAGGAGTAGTCGAACTCGACCCCCTGGCCGATGCGGTTGGGGCCGGAGCCCAGGATGACGACCTTGCGGCGGTCGGCGGCGACGACCTCCGTCTCCTCGTCGTACGAGGAGTAGTGGTACGGCGTGAGCGCCGGGAACTCGCCCGCGCAGGTGTCGACGGTCTTGTAGACCGGGCGCACGTCCAGCGCGTAGCGGGTGCGGCGGACCTCCGCCTCGTCGAGCCCGCGGAGCTCGGCGATCTGCGCGTCCGAGAAGCCGTGGTCCTTCGCGAGGCGGAGGAGTCCGGCGTCGAGGCCGTCGTGCTCGCGCACCAGGTCGGCGATCTCGTTGATCAGCACGATCTGGTCGAGGAACCAGGGGTCGATCTTCGTGGACTCGAACGCCTGCTCGACCGTGGCTCCCAGACGCAGCGCCTGCTGCACGGTGACGATGCGGCCGTCGGTCGGGGTCCTCGCGATCTCGAGCAGCTCCTCGACCGAGCGCTCCTGCGCGCCCCAGTGGAACGACGAGCCGCGCTTCTCGAGCGAGCGGAGCGCCTTCTGCAGCGCCTGCGCGTAGTTGCGGCCGATCGCCATCGCCTCGCCCACCGACTTCATGGTCGTGGTCAGCGTCTTGTCGGCGGCCGGGAACTTCTCGAACGCGAACCGCGGGACCTTCACGACCACGTAGTCCAGCGTCGGCTCGAAGCTCGCCGGCGTCACCTTGGTGATGTCGTTCGGGATCTCGTCCAGGCGGTAGCCGATGGCGAGCTTCGCGGCGATCTTGGCGATCGGGAAGCCGGTCGCCTTGGAGGCGAGGGCGGAGGAGCGGGAGACGCGCGGGTTCATCTCGATCACGATGATCCGGCCGTCCGCCGGGTCGATCGCGAACTGGATGTTGCAGCCGCCGGTGTCCACGCCCACGTCGCGGATGATCCGGATGCCGATGTCGCGCAGCTTCTGGTACTCGCGGTCGGTGAGGGTCAGCGCCGGTGCGACGGTGATCGAGTCGCCCGTGTGCACGCCGACGGGGTCGACGTTCTCGATCGAGCAGACGACGACCGTGTTGTCGGCCGTGTCGCGCATGAGCTCGAGCTCGTACTCCTTCCAGCCGAGGATCGACTCCTCCAGGAGAACCTCGGTGGTGGGGCTCTGGTGCAGGCCGTCGCCGACCATCCGCACCAGCTCCTCGCGGGTGTAGGCGAAGCCGGAGCCCAGGCCGCCCATGGTGAACGACGGGCGGATGACGAGGGGGTAGCCCAGGTCCTCGGCGTACTCGATCGCCTCGTCGACGGTGTGCGCGATGTAGGACTTCGCGACGTCGGCGCCCGCGTCCAGCACCAGCTGCTTGAAGATCTGGCGGTCCTCGCCGCGGTTGATCGCCTCGAAGCTCGCGCCGATGAGCTCGACGCCGTACTTCTCGAGGATCCCGAGGTCGTGCAGCTGGATGGCCGCGTTCAGGGCCGTCTGCCCGCCGAGGGTCGGCAGGATCGCGTCCGGCTTCTCCTTGGCGATGATCGCCTCGATCGCCTTGGGCGTGATCGGCTCCACGTAAGTGGCGTCGGCGAAGTCGGGATCGGTCATGATCGTCGCCGGGTTGGAGTTGACGAGGATCACGCGCACCCCCTCGGCGCGCAGCACGCGGCAGGCCTGGGTGCCGGAGTAGTCGAACTCGACGGCCTGTCCGATGACGATCGGGCCGGAGCCGATGACCAGGACGCTCTGGATGTCTTCCCTGCGCGGCATTACTTCTGCTCTCCGATGCTGCTGGTCGTGGGGATGTCGGTGGGCTCCGAGGCCCCGCGCCCGGCCGTGCGCTGCACGACCATCTCGCGGAAGCGGTCGAAGAGGTGGTTGGAGTCGTGCGGGCCGGCCGCCGCCTCCGGGTGGTACTGCACCGAGAAGGCGGGGATGTCGAGGCAGCGCAGGCCCTCCACGACCGAGTCGTTGAGGGAGTAGTGGCTGACCTCGACGCGGCCGAAGCCCTCGGGCGAGTCCAGCTCGCCCTCGATCGGCGCGTCCACGGCGAACCCGTGGTTCTGCGAGGTGATCTCCACGCGGCCGGTGAGCTTGTCGAGCACGGGCTGGTTGATCCCGCGGTGGCCGAACGGGAGCTTGTAGGTGCCGAAGCCGAGAGCGCGCCCGAGCAGCTGGTTGCCGAAGCAGATGCCGAAGAACGGCAGGTCGGCGCGCAGGGTGGTGCGCAGCAGCTCGACGTGGCGGTCCGAGGCCTCGGGGTCGCCGGGGCCGTTGGAGAAGAAGAGCGCGGACGGGTCGAGCGCGAGCACCTGCTCGGCGGTCACGGACTCGGGCAGCACGTGCACGTCGAAGCCGCGCTCCGCGAGGTAGTTGACCGTCGAGGTCTTCACCCCGAGGTCGATGACCGCGACCGAGCCGACGCGCTCGCCGCGGGCGGGCACCGTGTACTGCTCGTCGGTCGAGACCGAGGAGGACAGGTTGAGCCCCTGCATCTGCCGGCCGCCGAGGACCAGCGCGAGCTGCTCCTCCTCGGGGAGGGCGAGGTCCTCGCCGGAGAACACGCCGGCGCGCATCGAGCCGGCCGAGCGGATGTGGCGGGTGATCGCCCGGGTGTCGACGCCGGAGATCCCGACGATGCCGTCGGTCTCCAGGTCGTCGCCGAGGGAGCGCTGCGCGCGGAAGTTGGAGACGACGCGGGAGGGGTCGCGGACGACGTAGCCGGCGACCCAGATGCGGCGCGACTCCATGTCCTCGTCGTTGGTCCCGGTGTTGCCGATGTGGGGCGCGGTCTGCACGACGATCTGGCCGGCGTAGCTCGGGTCGGTCAGCGTCTCCTGGTAGCCGGTCATGCCGGTGGCGAAGACGATCTCGCCCAGGGTGCGGCCTCGGGCGCCGTAGGCCTGTCCCCGGAATCGTCGTCCGTCCTCGAGGACGAGGACGGCGGTGGGTTCGGTGCTGAGGCGTGTCGTTGGCACGGACTAGGAGCCCTTCTGGGTCGTGTCGGGGCCGCCGTCGGCGGCTCCGGGGTGGGAGGGGGAGGAACGG
>NZ_PSTO01000016.1:0-76470 GCF_002930975.1 Rathayibacter sp. AY1A3
GTAGAAGAGGTCGAACTCCGCGGTCGTCAGGCTGAACTCGCTCGCCTGGTTCTGCGTGGTGAACGACGGGAGTCCCGCTCCCTGCACGCCGAGAGTCCGAGCGTCCGCTCGGGTCGTGGCGCCGGGGGTCGTGCCCGCGGCGAGGTCGTTCAGCAGCGTGACGCGGCCCTCGCCGGTGAGCAGGTCGGTCCAGAAGACCTTGTACTTCTGCGCCGCGGCGTCGTGGACGATGCGCGGGTCGGTGACGACGGAGCCCGGTGCAAGGCGGATCGCGCGCTGCTGGGTGAGCGAGCGCCCGTCGGGGGAGGTCCAGAGGTAGACGGAGTCGGTGGCGTTGTTCTGCGCGGCGACCGCGCCCAGCGAGCCGTCGGCTGCACGGAACAGGCTCGGTGAGCCGATCTGCGCGTTCGGGCGGTCGGCCTGGTTGCCGTCGTTGGCGACGGAGAGGATGGCCTGCGAGCGGTTCAGCGGCTCCCAGGTGCTCGCACCGGCCGGCAGCGCCGCTGCGTAGAGCGCGTCGGCACGTCGGTCGTCGTTGTACGCGATCGGATCGTCCTTCACGCCGTTCGTCGTCGTAACCGTCTTGACGTAGGTCGCGATACGGCCGCCCGGGGCGACGAGGCGCGTGTCCCAGGCGAAGGCCTGAGCAACGCCGTCGACCGCGGCCTGCACGCGGACAGCGACCGGTGCCGAGGTGAGCCCGGTCGTGTCGACCGCTCCGTTCGCCGCGATGCGGGCGGCGCCCGCGCCTGTCGCGCTCCAGGTGATCGTGCGTCCGAGCACCTGCGAGGGCAGGTCCGAGAGGAGCGTGGACGGCACGGCCAGCGCCGCTTGGACGTCGGTCGCGACGGTGGTGCTGTCGGCGCCCAGCTCGGCGCTCGTGAGCGCCCGATCGTAGACACGCAGATTGTCCAGGAGTCCGGTGAAGTACTCGCCGCCGCCCCAGTTCGCCTTGCCGACCTGCAGCACGCCACCGGCCGCCCCGAGGATCTGCGTCAGGGTCTTGCCGGACGCGTTGACCGCCACCGGCTTCTTGTCGACGTAGACGCGTGCCGTGGAGCCCGAGATCACGAGATCGACGTGCTTCCACACGGCCGCGCTCGGCGCGGTCAGGTTGCCCGAGGTGTCGCGGCTGCCGGCGTTGTCGTAGCGCTCGACTGTGATCCCGGTCGTGCGATCGAGGATCCCGAGGTAGTGCTCCTGCGCGAACTCCTGGCGCACGGCGGAGCGGGCGGCGAAGACCGACCAGCCGGTGTTCGTGGTCGAGTCGGGCCTGCTGTCGTACGAGAGCGTGATGCTGTCGCGCCCCTTCAGCAGGGGAGTGCCGTCGGTCGCCTTCACGTCGAGCCAGAACGACGGAGAGAGGCGCACGGCCTGTCCCTGCCCCTCCTGTCCAGCGACGAGGGCCGCGGTGCCCTGCACGCTCGCGCGGGCCGAGCGGTCCGTGAACGCACCGCCGCTGGGAGCTGCGTCAAAGGTGAACGACCCGAGCAGGCTCTGCTCGGGAGTCGGGACCGCCGCGACGGCCCCAGTCTCGGCAGCGGCCACGGGCACGGTGCCGCCCGCGACGAGCACGGCGGCGGCCAGGGTGGCGATGGTCAGGGAGCGTGCGCTCGAGTGTCGTCGTCTCGTCCTCATTGACAAGAGTCCCTTCGGGTTCGTCTTCGAATCCGCGCGGTCGGCTGCTTCCGTGGTGCTGCTGGTGCAGGTAGCCGACCGCGGGTGGTGATCGGACCGTACCGTTAATTGTTCACGCTAACAAGGCGAGTATCGCTCTACTCGACTCACTCCACGCCTAGCCCCTTGGCAAGTCCGTCCCCGCACTGTTCCCCGTCTTCGGAGCGCCGCCGTGACCCTGTTCTCGTCATCGACCACCGGCGCCACCGGACCAGACGAGCTGATCGACCACGGCCGAAGAACGCAGAGACTTCTCGGCCCGCGGCCGCGATCCATCGAGCAGTGGCTCCGAGAACTCGCCGGTTAAGACGGCTTGCGCGATCTGAGCGGCAGAGGCCAGGCCGGGGTAGATCCTCGATCGAGAAGGCGTTTTGGCGGCAGATCCAGTCGGGGAAAAGAAGAAATTCGAAGCTGAACAACCGGCCCCCTCCGCCTCCAGCAAAGCCAGTAACTGGCTGGTCAGAGGTTCATCAGGACGAGCATTCCCGACATCCCGGCAGCCATCGCGGTGTGGCAGAGAGTGTGCAGCCGATGCGTCGGCTGCGTGAGCAGCCGAGCGAGCCACCAGAGCGCGGCGGCGGCGCTCAGGGCGATGAAGAGCGCGTTGACGATGTCGGCCCACGCAGGCGTCGCCATCAGCATGTCGCCACCCATCTCGGCGCCGTGCCCGGCGTGGGCGGAGCCGGCCGAGTGATCCATCATCCCGGCCATCAGCAGTGGCATGGCCAGCAGCATCCAGATCATCGCCGCGTTGAGCGCGATGTGGCTGCCGAGATCGAACTGGGCGGCTCGAGATCCAGCGCGCGAGAAGCTGGGCAGGAAAGCAATGGTGAGGATGACGAAGAGGGCGACCTGCGCCCACGTCACCACATCGATGACCGAGACCCAAGTCATCGTGATCATCGCCACGCTCATCACCGCGTGATTCACGTCGATCAGCTCGCCATCGCCCAGGCCCGCGCCGCTGGCTCTCGAGCGGGGGCGGTGCGTGATGAGCGCCCCCAGGCACACGAGTGCAGTGAAGGAGAAGGTGAGAGTCAGAACGAGGTTCCAGGGCGAAGCGAGCACGTCTTCCACCCTAGCTCTACAGCTTGTAGAGTGCGGAGTCGATCATCGAGAGAAGGAGGTCGGCGTGACCGCGACCGATACTGACCGTCCGGCGGCTGCCGGGACGCCGGCCGCGCGGGTGCACAAGCGCACGACGAGCTGGTACGCCGCGTTCTGGCGGTGGCACTTCTACGGGTCGATCATCGTGATCCCTGTCCTGTTCGTCCTCTCGATCTCGGGGATGACGTACCTGTTCCGGGCGCAGGTCGACGCTTTCACGCATCCCGGGATCCTGACCGTGTCTGAGCCCGAGGGGGCTGAGCGGGTGGCGCTGTCCGAGCAGGAGGCGGCCGTGCGGGGGGAGTACCCCGACCGACCGATTCTTTCCGTGGTCGATAACACCGGGGACCGGTCGACAGTCTTCGTGACGCAGCTGGAGGACGGGAGCAGCGCGAATGTCTACGTCGACCCGTACACAGCGACGGTTACCGGTGAGCTGACGGCGGATCAGCTGCTCTCGGACTGGGCCGAGCGGGTCCACGGCGATCTGCTCATTGGCGAGGACGGGGTGGGCGACCGGATCGTGGAGCTCGGCGCGAGCTGGGCGATCGTCTTGACGATCACCGGGTTCATCATCTTCTTCCTCGGCCGCCGTCCCCGCAGAGCCGCGCTCAAGAAGGGGGTGCGCGGGTCGAAGATCCGGAAGATGCACGCGATCGCCGGCCTCCCCGTGGGCCTGGGGATCTTGATGCTCGTCGTCTCGGGTCTGCCGTGGACCGGCGTCTGGGGCTCGTTCGCGCAGCAGGTCGCCGCCGGTAGCGGCCTCTCCCTCTGGGGCGCTGATCCGGGTGCGGAGTCGACCCTCGGTGACCTGATCGAGGACACGAACGGCAGCTCGGCTCCCGCGGGATGGGCGATCGGCAACGGGCCCCTCGCTGAGAGCACCGGCGGCGGCACCTCGATCTCGGTCGATGATGCTGTGGACCTCGCCCGCGAGGCAGGCGCTCCGGAGCCGTACTCCGTGATCTACCCCGACAGCGAGACGGGTGTGTTCAGCGTCATGGGCAGCCAGTGGAACAACAACGGCAACCCGGCCGAGTCCGACGTCGCCCAGGAGCGGACCATCCACGTCGATCAGTACAGCGGCCAGATCGCCGGCGAGTACGGCTACGACGACTACAGCGCCACAGCGAAGGTCGTCTCCCAGGGCATTGCCCTGCACGAGGGGCGCCGGTTCGGGCCCGTCAACATGATCCTGACGACCCTGTTCTGCTTCGCGGTGATCTTCCTGTGCGTCTCCGGGCCGATCATGTGGTGGACCCGGCGAGCGAGCGCCTCCGGCCTCGCCGCGCCTCGCGCCGCACTGCCGGTCTGGGGTAACTGGATCTTGCTGATCGCGATGATCGCGCTGGGCGTCTTCCTGCCCGTCTTCGGCCTCTCGCTGATCCTCGTCCTGGCGCTGGATCAGCTGCTGGTTCGACGAGTCCCACGCCTCAAGCGATTCTTCGGAACCGTCTGAGCGGACAGCAGAATGCAGGGACCGCTGAACAGTTCCGGTCAGCATGCCGCCACCCTCTGCGGGCCAGACGGGGTGCCCGTCCGGCCGGCACGACATCTTGTAGAATCGGAGTGTTTCCGAAGTCCTCTGCGAGGCGAGACGCGAAGGAGTAGCGCATGACGTTGCGACGCAACCGTGGCGAACTCGAGTCGAGCGTCCTGCGGATTCTGTGGGCGGCTGGCGAAGCCCTCTCGGCCCGGCAAGTGGTCGAGCGGATGTCCGACGCGGAGCCGGCGCTCACGACGATCCTCACCGTGCTGGACCGGCTGGTGAAGAAGGACACAGTCACGAAGGCGTCGAACGGACGCGGGGGCTTCGTGTTCGCTGCCGCGGCGCCCGAGTCCTCGTTCACCGCCGACGCGATGGTGACGGCGTTGAGTGCGAGCAGTGACCGGGGCGCGGCTCTGCTGCGCTTCGCGGGGGAGTTGGACTCGCGCGACATCGAGTTGCTGCGGAAGGCGATCGCTCCGGGCCCGTCGGCGTGAGCGTGCTGGCCGTCGCGGCACCCGTCGCGCTCGCATGCGTGATGATGCTCGCTGCGCCGGCCTTTCTCGCGTCCTCGAGCTGGCGGCTGCGGTTTCCGCGACTGGCTCTCACGCTCTGGTACGCGACGTTCGCCGGGGGTGTGCTCGCTCTGACGGCGAGCCTTCTCGTGTCGGTTCTCGCGGCCGTGCTGACCCGGCAGACCCACGATGACGTGAACTGGGTCGAGCCGACCGTCCTGGTCGTGTTCGGCTGGGTGGGCTTGGCCGCCTGTGGCGCGCTGCTGGCGCTGGTTTTCGCGCAGGCGGAGCCGCTCGCCCATGCCGAGCGTCGCCTGCAGGCGCAGTTCTCGCTGCTCGCGGCGATGTCCTCCTGCCGGCAGGTGCGCGGCGTCGACGTCGTCACCGTGGAGTCCGATCTGCCGGTCGCGTTGAGCGTTCCGGGTGCGGAGCCGCGGGTGATCCTCTCGACACGGCTTGTCGCTGAGCTCTCGCCTGTGCAACTGCGCGCAGTGATCGAGCACGAGCGGGCGCATCTGGTGCAGCGGCATGGACTCGTCAGCCAGATCGCGCGACTGAACCGGCTGTGCCTTCCCGTGCTCCCCGCGGCCAGAGAGCTGGAGCGGACGACGAGTCTGCTGATCGAGCTGATCGCCGACGACGCGGCCGCCCGTCAGGTCGGCGCCGTGAACGTCGCGAATGCGCTGGCGATCGTCGGGCGCCTGAACGGCGACGAAGCGATGCTCCTGCGGGCGCACCGGCTTGCGACCCGGCCGCCGCGCGGAAGCCTCACAACCTCCGGCCGGGTCCGTCGCACCCTCGCCTCCCTCGCCGGCTGAGAGGTCGGCGCCTGGTCAGCGGGTCGTCGGCCGGGTCGGTTCGAAGCTGCGCAGCCGCAGGCTGTTGGAGATGACCAGCACCGAGGAGAGCGCCATCGCGGCCGCGGCGATCAGAGGGTTGAGGAAGCCGAGGGCTGCGACGGGGATTGCCGCGATGTTGTAGCCGAAGGCCCAGATCAAGTTCCCTCGGATCGTGCGCAGTGTCTTCCTGGAGAGCAGGACCGCGTCGATGACGACGCGCAGGTCATCGCGGACGAGGATGATGTCCGCCGCCTTCATGGCGATGTCGGTGCCCTGCACCATCGCCATGCCCAGGTGCGCGGTCGCGAGCGCGGCGGAGTCGTTGATGCCATCGCCCACCATCGCGACACGGCGTCCTTCGGCTTGGAGTTCCTCGATGACACGCGCTTTGTCCGCGGGGAGCACTCCGGAGACGACCTGGTCGACGCCGATCTCGGCGGCGATGCTCTGAGCCACGCTCTCCCGGTCCCCGGTGAGCAGGACCGTGCGCAGGCCGAGGTCTTTCAGCGCGCGGACGGCGGGAGCGGCGGAGTCGCGGAGAGTGTCCGAGACGACGAAGATCGCGGCCGGAACGGAGTCGATGACGAGAGTGACGACCGTGGACCCGGACGCAGCGGCTTCATCGCGGACAGCGGCGGCGTCCTCGTCGAGTGCGATCGAGTGATCGGTGAGCAGCTGGTCGTTGCCGATCAGGCAGCGACGCCCCTCGACCAGGCCTGATGCACCGGTTCCCGTCAGCGCCTGGAAGTCGTCGACGGCGGGAAGGTCGGTCACGGCGGTGCGCGCGTGGGTGAGGATCGCGCGGCCGATCGGGTGCTCGGACCCGGACTCGAGGGCGCCGGCGACGCGCAGCACGTCGAGGGCGTCCGTGCCCGTGAGCGGAGTGAGTGCGGCGACGTGCATGCGGCCGGTGGTGAGCGTCCCGGTCTTATCGAACACGACGGTGTCGATGATGCCGCTTGCCTCGAGCGCGTCCTGGCCCTTGATCAGGATCCCCAGCTGTCCACCGCGACCGATGCCGACCATCAGGGCTGTCGGTGTGGCGAGTCCCAGCGCGCAGGGGCAGGCGATGATCAGGACTGCGATGCCGTTTCCGACCGCGGTCGAGGCGTCCGCGCCGGTGAGGAGCCAGATCGTGGTGACGAGCGCGGCGAGCACGATCACGCACGGCACGAACACGGAGGAGATCGCGTCCGCGATGGTCTGCGCTTTCGCCTTGCGGCGCTGGGCGTCGTCGGTGAGCGCGGCCATCTGCGCGAGGCGCGTGTGAGCGCCGACGGCGGTGGTGCGGATCGTCAGCCGGCCGGAGATGTTGGTCGTACCTCCGATGACGGGATCATCGGTGCTGACCTCGGCCGGCACGGATTCTCCGGTCATGGCGCTGGTGTCCACGGCCGATTGCCCGGCGGTTACTGTCCCGTCCGCGGGGATCCGCTCGCCGGGGAGGACGACCATGACGTCGTTCACGCGCAGCGCCGTCGAGGCGACGACGGTTTCGACGCCGTCGGGGCCGAGGATGCGGGCGTCACGCACGGCGAGGTTCCCGATCGCGTTCAGCACGTCGCCCGCGCGGCGGCGCGCACGGGTCTCGAAGTAGCGGCCGCCGAGCTGGAAGGTGACCATACCGGCGGCGACGTCGAGGTAGATGGAGTCCGCTCCCGCCGGGGTCACGCCGAATCCGAGCCAGTAGCCGGGCGACTCACTCGGCGCGAAGACGAGGGTGTAGACGGCCCAGCCGAAGGACACGATGCTTCCCAGGGAGACGAGGGTGTCCATCGACGCGGTGCCCTGACGCAGGCCCCGCAGGGTCGCCCGGTGGAACGGCCAGGCCGCCCAGGTCACGATCGGCAGCGCGAGGAGCACGCACACCGCCTGCCAGCCGGGGAACCGGAACCCGGGGACGAGGGCGAGCAGGATCGTCAGATCGCACAGCGGGATCGTCAACAGCGCGGCAACGGCCAGACGTCGACGCAGAGAGGAGATGCGCACCTCGGTCGCGCGCGCGGACCAGGTGTCGTCGTCGCCGGTTCTGATGGCGGCGGTGTAGCCGGCGCGGGTGACGGCATCGATCGCCGTCTGCGTCCGGTCGGCGGTGAGGCCGGTGACCAGGGCGCGTTCGGTGGCGAAGTTCACCGACGCGGTGACGCCGTCGAGTTTGTTGAGCTTGCGCTCCACAGCGTTCGCGCATGCCGAGCAGGTCATCCCGCCGATGTCGAACTCGAGGTAGTCCTCGGTCACGGTCGGGGGAGTGAGGGCGGGGGTCGTGGTCATCGGGGCTCGTCTCTCGCCGGGGCTGCGCCGGACAGGGTGGTTGTGGAGCGGCTGCCCAGCCGGGTGAGCATGTCGTTGTAGGCGTCGAAGCTGTCATCGAGTCCGCCGTCGAGGTGCCGGTCGGTGCGGGCGGCGGTCCTGGCGTCCTGCCGGGACCACTGGGTGACGAGGGCGATGACGACCACGATCAGCGGCAGCTCTCCCGCGGACCAGGCGATGCCACCGCCGAGGTACTGGTCGGCGGCGAGGTCTGTCATCCAGGGGGCGTTGATGTAGTCGTAGAAGGTCTGGGCGATGACGGTGGTGGAGGTCATGATGATCACGCCGAAGAACGCGTGGAACGGCATCGCCGCGAGTACCAGGCCCAGCTTCCCGATGTGAGGCAGGGGCCGGGGTGGGTGATCGACGCCGATGACGAGGCTGTAGAAGAGGTAGCCGCCGATCAGGAAGTGCAGATTCATCAGCTGGTGCGACCAGTGGTACCGCATCGCCTCCTGGAAGATCGGCGTGAGGTAGATCAGGTAGTAGCTGCCGACGAAGGTCACGAACACCCACAGCGGGTTCAGCATCGAGCGCGTCACCGACCAGTTCAACAGCCCCGTGATCCACTCGTGCACCCCGGCCGCCTCCCCTCGACGGCGAGGCGCGATCGCCCGCAGCGCGAGGGTGATCGGGCCGCCCATCACCAGCAGGAGCGGGCCGAGCATGTTCAAGCTCATGTGCAGCACCATGTGCAGGCTGAACGAGACGGTGGAGTACTTCCCGAGCCCGGAGGACGTCGTCGCGATGACCACCAGCCAGCCGAGGACCCAGACGATCGTGCGTCCCAGCGGCCACGCGTCGCCGCGCCGGCGCAGCCTGTTCACGCCGATCAGGTAGAGCGCGATCGCTGCGACCGACACGACGGCGAAGAGGATGTTGATCCGCCACGCTGCGACCAGGACGTCCAGAGTGGGCGCCGCGGTTACGTCGAACCCGAGGAACAACTGCATGATCGAGGTCGGCACGAAGTACTGCGGCGGAGGGATGCGGGTCATCACGACCGACACCCCGACGATCACGAGCTGCACCGCGACCGCTGCTAGCAGCACCCGGGGCGTGCGCGCGGCCGCGGGGGAGCCTGGTGTGCGGTGCTGGAGGATCCCGAGAGCGCCGAGGGCCGCGAGCAGGGCGAACTGGGTCAGGAACAGCCATCCCGTCGGCGTCGCGAACGGCGAGCCGCCGGCGAGCTCGAACGCGCCGATGATCAGCATCCCCGCGCCAGTGATCACCGCGCAGAGAAGGCTCAGCCGGACGAAGCGGCGCACAGCAGCCGGCGAGCTCACCCGCCCCGCCCGCCACCGCAGAGCGACCGTCGCCGTCGATCCTGCCCAGGCGGCGAGGGCGGGGGTGGCGAAGATCGCCGCGTCACCGCCGAAGTCGTGATTGGGTCCCACCAGAACCTGGGTCACGAGCACCGGCGCCAGCAACGCCACGACCGACAGGCCCGATAAGGCCAGGGACGCCATCCAGGTCTGAACGATGTTCGCGGCGCAGAAGACCATGAACGCGAGAGCTGCGGTCACGATCCACGCTGTCGGCAGGTACGACGCCTGCGCCAGGTAACCGAGAGCGCCCGGCTCCAGAAGCCGCGCCAGCGGGACACCGTTCGCGTCCGCCGAGTCGACGACCGCCAAGGCGACAGCGGCGAGCGTCCACACTCCGGACGCCCACCGCACCAGAGTCAGATCCTCCCCGGAGTGCAGAAGCAGCCGGTCCCGGCCCGTCCGCGGTACGACGAACGCTGCGACGACCAGAGCACCCAGACACAGGGCGCCGGCCAGATCCGCGGCGAGGCGCAGCAGAGCACTCGCCAGCGACGTCTCCAGACCCGGGTAACCGCGGTTCAGAACGGCATAGCCGGACTCGCCGAGCAGGACGACCGCGACGACGACGATGACCGCCGGGACCACGACGAGCCCGGCAAGAAGCGGCCCGGTCACGGAACGCGAGCGCGCGAGGGCCCGTTCAGTCAGTGAGGAGGACGTAGCCCGCCTCCTCGACCGCATCGGCGACCGCCGCGACCTCCAGCGCACCCTCGGACGTCACCGTCAGGGCGCCTGTGCCGGCATCCGCTGTCGCGTCCACGACACCCGGGAGCTCTGACACTTCCCGCGCGACTCTGTTCTCGCAGTGCTCGCACGTCATGCCGCTCACGCGGAACTCAGACCGCATCACCGGCTCCTCTCCGACCTGCACCGGACCGCGCACGCCACCCTCTACTCTACGTTCCGTAGAAGGGTCAGCGGCGCTGGCGCCTGATCCGAGCGCTGATGCGTCTCACCCGTCCCTGCAGACGATCAAGGGCACCGCGAAGCCGATCCCACCCCTCGGACAGCTCTTCCCCCAGCGGTGGTGCGACCGATTTCTCCTCACGCTCCGGCGCAGTGAGTCCGATGAACAGCACGAGCACCATCAGGATCAGGATCTGACTCACCACGATCAGGGCCGGAACGTCGATCCCGCTCAGCACCCCAGCACCCCGCGAAGGCCACGCCCGCCGCCTCGAGCAGTCTCGATCAGGAGGACTTCTCCGTCTCCCGCACGCGCCAGCGTCTCCCAGGTCAACCCGAGGGGCATCGTCTGCGCGTCCTCGATGTCCATCGCGGCTCAGCCTCCCACGTCCCAGCACCAGCTGCGACACCTGTCGGATACCGGCCTGCGCAAGGACGCGGACGGTACCAACCGGAACACCAAACGGACTCTTCTACATCATGTAGATTCGTGGGGTTGTCAGTGAACAGGGGAGCGCTCTGCGGGGGTCAGTGATGCGGGGATGATTCCGGCACTCACGATCGAGCATCTGCTGATTTCGACGGGGGTGGTGATCCTCGTCAAGGACTTCGCGTTGCGGATCGAGCAGGGCGACCGCGTCGTCGTCCTCGGACAGGCGGAGCAGCATCGTGCTCTCGCGCAGGCCTTGTTGGGTGGTCTACCGGCCGCCTACGTCGTTCTCGGGTCGGTGACAGTACTCGGGAATCGGGTGGCGATCGGTCGCGGAACGCGGCCGTCGGAGGTGGCCGGGCTTCCCGGCGCCGGCCTGCCCCTCCTGGAGCAGCGATCGCTCGGTGACCAGCTCACGCAGACGAGACATCGGCACGGCGCGAGAGCGGGTGGACGCAGCACCGACTCAGCGGAGCAGCTGCTGCACTCCCTCGGGACCCACGATCCCGATTCCCTTCTGCAGGCCGGTGCGGGGGAGGTGAGCGTTGAAGACGGTGTGCGGCTGCAGGTCGCGGTGTCTCTTGCGCGTCGCCCGAAACTGGTGATCGTCGACCTCGCCGCGGTCCCGGCCGGCCAGCGCCTTCGGGACGATGTCCTCTCAGCGTTGTCGGGCTACTCCGAACGCGCGAACGCCTCGATCGTCTTTCTGGCGGACGAACCCATCAACGTGGTGTTCCCGCATCACTTAGTGGCCATCGAGCCACGCGACGACGCCGGTGACACCTGAGGCTTCTGGAGCCCCAGGCGTCACGTCACGGTGTGGGAGTCAGTGTGCGGGGGCGCGCAGTTCTTCGACGAGGGGTGCGAGGAACTCGCGGGAGAGGTCCGTGAGCGCGGCACCCGCCTTCTGCGGGGTGCCGGTGTCGTAGGGGGGCTCGGGGGAGTACTCGGCGCCGAGGACGGCGAAGCGCGCCAGTTCCTCGCCGCAGAGGTAGGAGACGAGCCGGATGCCCAGATCCATGCCTGCGGTGACGCCGGCTGCGGTCAGACGGTTCCCGTCCTCGACGATGCGCTCGTCGACCTCGATCGCTCCGTAGCCCTCGAGCAGATGCCGCACGGACCAGTGCGACGTGGCGCGGCGTCCCTTGAGCAGTCCGGCAGCCGCGAGCGCGATGGAGCCGGAGCAGACGCTGGTGACGTAGGTCGCCTCCTCGCCCAGACGCTTCAGCTCTGCCATCGCCAGGTCATCGCGCAGCAGGATCCCGGTGTCGCCACCGGGGACGAGCAGCACCTCGGGTGCTGTGCTCACGGCGCTGAGGGCGACGGTGGGCGTCAGGGTGACGCCGCCGCCACTGGCGACGGGTTCACCCGCGGGGCCGGTGGAGGCGAGTTCGACACTCGCTCCCGTTGCCGAGAGGAAGTGGAAAGGGCCGACGACGTCGAGCAGCTCGAAGCCCGGGTGCAGGACGATCACGACGCTCTTCTGCGTCGCGAAGCGCACTCCAGGGAGAGCGGCGAGGGCTTCGTGGGCGGCGATGGAGCGGTCGATCGCCTGCTGCTTCGCGGGATCGTCGCCGATGACGCTGAACAGGGTGCTGGCGGAGGGGCCTGGGCCGGTGGTGTGGCCGGGGAGGGCGGAGGTGATGTCGGAGTCGTCGTTCATGGGCGGTACTTCCTCACTCTGTGGTGTGCGGTCGGGTCGTGGCGGGTGGTGTCCCTGTTCCGGTGACGCTGTCGGCGTAGACGAGGTGCAGGCGTCCGGTGAGCGGATTGGTGAGCGTGTCGGCGCGGACTCCGAACACCCGCTGCAGGAGTCGCGGGGTGAACACCTCGCCCGGGTGTCCGGAGGCGACGACGTGGCCTTGCTCGAGCATGACGATCTCGTCGCAGTAGGACGCGGCGAGGTTGAGGTCGTGCAGGGTGATCAGTGTCGTGATCTGAAGGCCGCGGATCAGCGCGAGGAGTTCGAGTTGGTAGCGGATGTCGAGGTGGTTGGTCGGTTCGTCCAGGACCAGGATCTGCGGTTGCTGCGCCAGGGCGCGGGCGAGCTGCACGCGTTGGCGTTCGCCGCCGGAGAGGGAACTGACATCCCGGTGCGCGAAGTGCTCGACGCCGGCGACGGACATGGCGTGCTCGATCGCGCGGCGGTCCTCGGCGCGGTCGGCGCCGAGGAGGCGCCCGTGGGGGAGGCGCCCGGTCGCGACGCAGTCGGCGACGGAGAGCTCGAGGTCGGTGGGGCTGTCCTGCACGACCGCGGCAGTGATGTGGGCAGCGTCCCTCGCTTTCATCGTCCACACGTCGTGCTCCGCGGTGAGCACCTGCCCCTCCGAGGGGCGCAGCATCCGGTAGACGGTGCGCAGGAGCGTCGACTTCCCGCTGCCGTTGGGTCCCACGAGACCGACGATGTTCCCGTGCGCGTGCACCGCGATCTGCTCGATGATCCGCCGGCCGGCGATGTCCACGCTGACACCCTCGATGCGCAGCGACGCTGCCCGGGCTCTCACCGTTCGCTCCGGCCGGATCGTCGCAGCAGCCAGAGGAAGAACGGAGCTCCGACGACGGCGGTGAGCAGACCCACCGGCACCTCGGTCGGTGCCAGGAGGAGCCGTGCGCCGATGTCCACCACCACCAGCAGCAGTCCGCCGGCCAGCGCTGACGCGGGCAGCACCCAGCGATGATCGGAACCGATCACCATCCGCACGGCGTGGGGTACGACGAGTCCGACGAACCCGATGGCGCCGCTGACAGCGACGACCACTCCGACCAGGAGGGAGGTCAGCACGAACAGACCCAACCGGACCCGGCCGACGTCCACACCCAAGCTCGCCGCGGTCTCGTCTCCCGTCAGGAAAGCATTGAGAACGGGCGCGAGCAGCACCAGCAACGCCGTGACCGCGACCAGGACCAGCGCCGGCACTCCGAGATCACTCCAGGTCGCCGCGGCGAGGCTTCCCGCGAGCCAGGACAGCACCTGTCCGATGCCCTGGTTTGTGCCGCTGGATCGCAAGACGAGGTAGCTGGTGATCGAGCTGAGCAGATACGACATCGCGACCCCGGCGAGTACCAGCCGGTTCGGGGTCACCCGGCCGCTCTGCTGCGCGAGCACGAACACCAGGACCGTCGTGATCAGGGCCCCGCCGAACGCGGCGACCGGTGTGGAGACCGCTGCTAGAGCGCCGGTCGTGAGAGTCAGAGCGGCGACGGCCGCGACGGATGCGCCGGAGGACACTCCGAACACGAACGGATCAGCGAGCGGATTGCGCACGACGGCCTGCAACACCGCCCCGGAAACAGCGAGCGCGGCGCCGACCACGAAGCCCAGGAGCGCCCGCGGGAGACGGAACTCCCACACGATCTGATCATCCAGTCCGTCGACGCGCCCGGCGCCCCACGGCAGCAGCCGTCCCGCGATCACCTCCACCACCCGGCCCGGGGAGATGCCCACACTCCCCACCGCCACGGAGAGCACCAGCGCGACGATGCTGGCGCCTAGAAGGACGCCGACCACCAGCTGCGGACGCCGAGAAGCGCGCGCTGAGGATCGTGCGGGAGCGGCCGCACCGCTCACGAGCTGGGAACCGGGAGATCCAGGTCAGGGTGCAGCGCGTTCGCGATCTTCGTCAAACCCACCATGACCGAGATCGACGAATCAGTCTCCTGGGTCGGCACCTCGCTGAGCCGGCCGTTCTGCACGGCCGGCAGGTCGGGGAAGTTCTCCTCGAGGAACGCCTTCTGCGACGCGAAATCCTGTCCCGGGAACGTGCCCACCAGGACCACATCGGCGTCCGACGCCGCGAACTCCTCTTTACTGACGTACACGGAGTCCGAGGGGAACACGTTCTCGCCTCCTGCCGTGGTGATCAGGTCGTCGTAGATGCCGCCCGCGAGGACGATGACAGGACCGGTCCCGCCGTTGAAGTACGCCGTTTTCACCGTCGCCTCGCCCTCGACCGCCGACACGACCGCGTCTTCTTTCGCCTTCAAGCCCGCGATGACCTCATCGGCCTTCGCCGAGACGTTGAAGACGGTCCCGTAGTCGCTCAGTGTCTTCGACACCGAGTCGATGTTCCACGTATCGGTGCTCTGCGAATCCGTCGACGCGCACAGGTTCGCCCCGTACACGGTCGCACCGGCCTGCTCGAGCTGCTCGACGGAGGCGTACCCCTGGGATGCGTCGAACGCGAACCCGTCCAGCACCTGACCGGTCACGAAATCGGGCTGCTCGCTCAGCAGCACCTCCTTCGACGGGAACCCCATCTGACTGCCGATCGACTTCAGGCCTTCGGCCGCGGCGGCGACCGAGTCCGGGTAGGGGGCGTACGCCTCCTGCACGGCAACGATCCTGTCCCGAAGCCCCAGAGCCAGCAGCGCCTCCGTGTTCGACTGCCACAGGCTCACCACCCTCTCGGGCTCGGAATCGACGGTGAGCTCGCGACCGCAGTTCTCCAACGACACCGGATACCCGCCGGCCGCTGAACCGCTCGAGGACTCCGAGGGAACCGGCGCGCTACCCGCAGCGCACCCCGTCGTCACGAGCAGGATCGTCGCAGCAGCACCGAAACCGGAAGCGAAGCGTCGGACAGTGGGTCGCATGGGACTCCTTCAATCGGGGGATCACGCCGACTCTACCTGTTGTAGAGAAGCCGATTCGGCCGGGGGATGACCTCGCCCACTCCTTCTTCCGCTGGAAGCAGGGACGTCAGCCCGAAGGCGGTAACGGCCTCAATCGCCGGTACCTGGACGGATCTTTACCAGGCGATCTCGCCGACGGCCCACACCACCGCATCGAGTGCCGCCGGTCCGGTCGTCGGCCAGAGCCGCTCGTGCCGGAGACGAGAGTCAGCGCGCGAGGGAGAACGCTCCGACCGCGGCGAGAGAGTCGCCGACCTCAGCGTCGGTGAGCTCGCGTGTGCCCTCGACCGTCACAGTGGACGTGCCGCCGGCGACGAGATCGACGTCCACCGATTCGACACCCTCGAGGTCGGTCAGGGTGTCCGTCACAATCGTCACGCAGCCATGACAGGTCAGGCCGTTCACGGATCCGGTCCAGGTGCTCATCGGGCAGTCCTCTCGTCTCGGGCCGAACACATCCGGCCGCATCGGTCATGGTGCACCCAGGAGGTGCGCATCATCTGGGGGAGAAGGCCGACGACGAGCCCGGCGGATGCCCCTCATCGCGCCCCGAACTGACGCATCATCCCCGGGGCGTTCAACCGGCATCGAGCTCCAGTGTTCCGGCTCAGGCGGCCTGGCGGACGAACGCGGCGAACGCGGCGGGATCATCGACGGCGCCCTGATACTGCTCGCCGTTCACGAGGACGGTCGGAGTTCCGGTGACTGCGGGCAGATCCGTGTTCGGAAGGGGTCCATCCAGGGCTCTGGCCGTTGCATCCGCCACCCAGTCCTCGTGATCCCCACCCTGGATGCAGGCCGCTACCTCACCACTCGTCGCCCCGGCTCCCTGCACCAGCTCGACGATCTGGTCATCGGAGAGGCCGCTCGTTCCCTCTGCCGGCTGCTGAGCGTAGAAGGCGGTGTTGACGTCCAAGAACTTGTCGGGTTCCGCTTCCGCAACGCAGGCAGCCGCGTTGGCTGCCCGAGTGGCGTATCGAGTGCCCTGCGAGAGCCGATCAAGGATCGCGATCGGGTGAATCTCCACCGTCGCGGCGCCACTTTCAGCAAGAGCCTCGAGCTGCTCCGAATTCGCAGTGTCGAAGGCCTCGCAGATCGGACAGAGGAAGTCCTGGTAGATGACGATGTGGGCAGCGTCTCCGGGAGATTCGAAGGGAGTGGGCGCGCCGCCCGCCGGAATGGCCTCCGAGCGGACAGCCTCGACACCCCCGCTCTCGCCTGCCGTGAGGACGATGCCATCGCTGGCCATGTTGACCGGGCCAGGGCCAGTCGGCCTGGTGGCCTGGACAATGACGAGGGCGGTGACAGCGATGACAGCGAGAACTCCCGCGGTGATTCCCCCCTGAAGGAGCCACTTGTTCCGGCGCGTGCGACGCGCCTGCGCCTCGCGAGCCAGCCGCGCTTTCTCCCGCGCAGCGTGACGGCGATCGTTCTTCGAAGGGGCGGAATCGGGCGATGGCGTCATGAGTCCTCGGAGGTCCGTCGAGCAGGGCACGTCTCTACAGCATGTCGAAGGTGAGCCAGGTGGAGCTGACCTTCACCTGATTCCAGTACTCGCAGGACCATGCCGACAGAGTGGGTGCCGCGTCAGCACGGCCCGCACCAGCGCTTTGCACTCAACCCCCAGCTACATCGCGCAGCGACAGCCCGACGCGAAGCAAGAATCCAGCTGGGCCGACGTCGCCGCCGTTGTCGCCGGATACGCGCCGGAAGAACGCGATGAGACAGCCGTCGTCTACGACCGCGTCGCAGGCCACCCCACCACGACCGCCCGCATCATTGCCGACAGCTACCCAGCGAGCTTCGACACGCTGGCAGACGTCGACGTCACCCAGCCGTACACGACAGCGACCACTCTCTGGGGCGACCACAACACCGTGCACCCGAGCGACTTCCGAGGAATGGACGCCACATGGCTGATCGCCTCCACTCAGAGCCCGGCCACCACCGCCATCACCACCATCGAATCAGCCGGACTGCTCCCCGCCAGAACGTGGCACCTCGGCGAGGTCGACGTCACATACTTCCTCCGGCGAGCCGCTGCAGAACCTGTGCAGAGAACCTTGAGCACGCGTGCGCGCGACCCCGAGAACTGACACTTGCCGCGCAATCGTGCGCATCGTGGAGGGAGCATCGAGAGAGACGATGTGGGACTGCGTAGTCGGAACACGCGGCTTGTTGTCGGTCGTTCGGATGACGCCGTGTCGTGCGGCGGTCGCTACGGTCAGACGTCGGTATCGAAGAAGAGGGTCGTGGTGGGCGGGTTCCGGGTGAGGGTGGTCGCGTTTGTCCTCGGGTTCGCTGGTGCGGCCTTCCTGATGGTGGCGCTGTTCTTGTGGGCGGTGTCGCAGCTTCAGATCCACTCCACCGGGCTCGAACCGCTCGATTGGGCGCTTGTCATCGTCCCGGGCGTCACCGGAGCCTCTGCCGGCGGGGCGGCTCTGCTTCTACTCGCACTCTCGCAACGTCATCATCCGGTCTCAACACGCCCTGCTGACGTTGCAGTGTCGTCCGAGCCGGGAAATTCGTCTGCCGTGTCCTCGAGGGCCGTTCCCGAGAGCGCCATCTCGTGAGCGCCGGGACGTACCTCTCGGCGGAGCGTGTGCGGAGTCTCACCGACGCGATCATCGATCGTGCACGCGAGACCAACCGTGACGTCGGGCTCACGATCCTCCTTGGTGCAGAAGCGGCCGACGCACTCAGGGATGAGGAGGGGATGCCGGGGACGCGCGTAGGCACCCCGCACCTTTACAGGGGCGCCAC
Source organism: Rathayibacter sp. AY1A3 (assembly GCF_002930975.1). NCBI lineage: Bacteria > Bacillati > Actinomycetota > Actinomycetes > Micrococcales > Microbacteriaceae > Rathayibacter > Rathayibacter sp. AY1A3. Next base: position 17,994 of record NZ_PSTO01000016.1, read on the forward strand.
CGTGGCGGTGGTCACCACCCTGCCGTCTTGGCTCGTGATGGCCATCCCCGTCATTTCAGCCGTCGATTCCGACGTGATGACCCCACCCAGCTTCTACGGCGACCTGCGCAGCAACACCTACACAACCACCCTTCCGCACCATTAACGCGCGCATCCACCCCGCCTCGTGTCTAGGAATCCCAGACGTCGCTCGGTGGTCGGTACTTCGCAGCTTCGGTCGCCGGACGCCGGCGCAAGACCATCCGAAGCGCACCCCGGCCCGCTACCGCGCATCGCTAACTGACATAATATCGGTTATCGGAGACCGCTCTTTGGAGTCTTTTTGTTGTGCGGCCACCCTAGAGACCGCCACGAGCGGGTCGACCGCCACGGATGCCGTCTGTGATGAACACAACTCAGCTCGCGCGACCCATGTAGCTCTGGCCGCGTGCGGAAGCTGCGGCCCGTAGTGGGGTTCGGCGCGAAGCGGCCCGGCCTCGAGTGACACGAGCTGGAGTACGAAGCGGTGATCGAGCGCTGCATCGTCGTGTACTGGGGAAAAGTCGCCGGTGGACTGCCCGACTGTGCAGGGCTAGAGAGCACCGGACGCCGGCTGGTGGGTTTTTTCCCAAGCATTACGAATGGAGCAATGGGCGGCGCACATATCCCTTGGAGCGCCCCACGTCTTCATCGAAGGGGTGCGGGTTCGCGCAGATGGAACACGCGATGGCGCTGGAGAACTCCCGTTCAGCAACGAAACCGAACTACGGGGCGAGATCGTTCGCCGTACCAAGGACCTCCCCGACTGGCCTCGCCCGTACATTGAAGCTTCGCGCACAGGTGAGACAGCATGCGGAAACACTTGCCGCCAGGATTGACCCTGATCTGGTCGAGAAAACCAACTCGCGCATCGAATCACCTCCGCAGTCGGTGTTCGCCCATACACGTTCCGACAAGACGAGCAAGCTCGATTGTCAACCTCAAACGTCCGGTAAGGACCGCGCGCCATAATCTGCGCCGTAGGGCGGCCGTCTAGGTAATGAAACGCGACGGCCATCTAGTAGGCCAACCTCCTCAATCAGGCTTATCGCTAAAATGGACTCGGCTACTGACATAATCAACTCGTGTCGCCTCAAATAGCGCCCTTCCCGTCTCATCTAACGATCCCCTTGTCCCGATAGTGACTGGGTATTGCACAAGCCTAGCCTTATTGTCAGAGTAGAACGAACAGAACATCATTCTAAGAGGAGAAATGTCTCCAGGAAGAAAATTGACGCCGCGAGAAAGAAAGCCGGCGTAGGGGGTTTCACTGAAGAAAAGGATTCCAGGAATTCCAATTTTATAGGAGCGAAACCAGGACTTGATTAAGACCGAGTCATCCGCAACATAAATACCGAACCGGGGCGCCTTAATTGCGAGTATCACGGTAATAACGGGGAACATCAAAAACACTATGTCAATGAAGGACCAGGTCAGGTGTGGCCAAAGAAGTATGAGCAGCAGTCCCGATAGTAGTGGGTTCACGATCCAAGCGATAATCCGAGCACCATTGCCAGATCTACCCACCCGAATAGATGGGGCAGTCTGGCCGTCTGTGAACTTCATGCATGCGTCCTCTGATACAGTCTTCAATCTAATACACCTAAGATATCACACAAACCACAAGACGCTAGTGTCATCCGTGGGTCGCGAGGGAAAGCGCGGCACTTTTGACACTAGCGTCTTGCAACTTAAATTTCTGTAGATGTCAGGGCGTAAGTACTTGAATTACCAAGCGATACTCTTGCCGCCATTATGCTGCACAAAGCTACCGCTTGAGCTATTCTGAATAGTTTCCTTTTTTGGCGGAATAATAATTGGTGTGACAACAGCACTGCCCGCGTTGACGAACCCGTTCATTATCACGTCGCCCTTTTGCTGGCTATTTCGAGAATATTGCGCTGCCACTCGGGCTGCCGCCCTCGTTCCCGGCTTCGCCAGCGCCGCCGTCTTCTCAGCTGTCGCCGCGACGACTGCGATCTTGGCCAGACGTGCCGCGGCAGTACCGATCACTGCGCTCGCTGCTGCGAGGACAGCTTCATCCGTTCGACCTTGTACGAGATATGCAGCGGTCTGAACGCCGGCGCAGGTTGTAGCGATGGCCCCCGGGATGAAGCCACACGCAAAGAAGATCGCTTGGCCGGCGTTGCTATCAGTAACCCATTTCGCCGCATCGTTGATGTTAGAGCCCACGTCGGCCCAAAAGTCTCGACCAGAAAGGTCCAGGCCGTTGATCGGATCGTTCGGATAGTTGTAGTCGTTGTCGACTCCACCCTCAGTCGGATCGACTGATAAGAATCGTCCCAGAGCGGGAAGGTAAACGCGAGCGCCCATCTCCACAGCGGCGATCGTGTTGGCATGTTCGAAGAGCTTTTGGAAACCACCCAGCCAGGCGTAATCAGCATCCGAATTCTTTTGGTTATCCGGCACCGAGTCCGCAGCTGCGATTGAGCCGATCCGGCCAGTGGACGGATCAATCGGTTGTCCGAAGGGGTCGTATCGATTGATTGCCCCGTCCCTTACCCCTGACTCATTAGCGGTCGTGATGATGGAACCTTGAATGTTCGGGTAGGACCACGTCTCAGTACCATCTGCGCGTACGGACACGAGCGCGCTTCCCGGAAGGGCAAGTGTTCGCTCGACGACCGCGTTCGCGGTGTCAAGCAGAATCTGAGCGCCGTCGCCTTCACTCGCATACGAATAGCGAACCGTCTGTTCAGCACCAGTCGCCGGCGTGTAGGTTCGCGACACAATCCGGTCAGTTGCATCACGGAGATAAGAGACCATCGCCCCGTCTGCCTGAAGGGTTCGGACATGCCGGTCCGAGACGTCGTAGACGTAGTACTGCTCAGCCAGCTTAGTAGTCCGGCCCTTTTCGTCGTACGTTATTTCAGCTGAGGCCAGCCCATCGCTTACCGTGTCCGCCCCAACTACTGGATTGGTCACGGCGGTGGAGATGAGTCGATCCGCGACGTCGTAACAGTAAGAAGTCGATGTTAGGCGCGTGGAACCCCCTGCGGTGTGGCTATCACTTGACGACGTGCGATTCCCATTCCTTCCCGCGTTGACAGCACCGCATGACGCGTTTCCGTAGCCATAGGTCAGTGCATGCTCTACTACCGCTCCGCTCTTCAATTGCGCGGACGTCAAGCGACCCGCCGCATCAAATCCGTACGTCGACGTCCAGGTGGAAGATCCACTCACCAAAGCATTTTGAACAATTCTTCCAGCCTGCGAACGCTGAATGCTTTCGCTTACGCTTGCGCCGCTCGAGAATTCCCAACTCTGATTTGTTTGCGCACCCGTGTACGCATTTCTCGTCAAGCCCGTCAGCTTAGAGCCGTTACCCGCTCCTCCCGACGTGGACGGGTAAGTGACGGATGTGACCTGGCCTTTATCTACCCCCGAGGTGCCATAGACCATCTGAGCGATTACGGCACCACCGTCTTTTACGATCAGCAGGCGGCTGTCCTTATCGTACTCGTAACTCCTGGTATAGGATTTTGCTCCTTGAACAGTCGTCGTACTGGCAACTCGACCGGCCTGATCATAACTAGAAGTCGTTTTTGTGTTCCAGACATCGGTGTACTCGACGGTCCTTCCGAGAAGGTCCGTCTTTACAGTGATGCGTCCGCCGTTCGGCGAACCAGTGACCGTACTGTCCTGTGTGAACCACGTGGTCGGGTCTCCGTTGGTCCCCGCAGCGTAGTTGGTGGTGACGGTCCGCTGAGGGACGCCTGAGACTGCGGGATAGCGGATCTCAGTCGTGCGGCCTCGGGAATCGAGAGTCGTGCATGTCCACAGGGGGTCGCCGCTCCTCATTGTTGCGGCAGTCCGGCCCCACTCGTCGTAGAGGAACGTCGTGACGACCGTTGTCGAGGAACTTGTCCCCGCACTCGACCGCGACTTCACGAAGCCAGCTTGGCTTGTTCCCGGAGGCACGCCGCAGTTGTCTCCGAGAGAACCACTTGAAACGGCGCCTGCGTCGAAGTACTTGACGGAAACGCCGTCAGTAGCTGCAACTGAATTTGAGGCCGTAGCCGAAGGAAGCCGCTGGGCGCTTCGGCGCCATCCGTTCGCGCTGTCATAGTCGGTCGTCGTTGTGAGATTGAGGCCACCGGGGTCGACGACGGCAGAGCTGGCCAATCCGAGCCACTGATTATCGGTGCCACCGTTGGTGCCGTAGCGTTTCTTGGTCGACGTCGCCGGGGATGTTGCACCAGACACGGAGGTTGCGTCATCAGTTGTTACCGACGTCGTGAATCCATAGTCGGGCTTAAGACGGTCGCCCGGAACAAGAGTCTCGTTGGCTTGCGGAGGCGTCCAGTGCAGCTCTAGGCGCGCATCTCCGCCGAAGTCTGCGTAATCAACACGAATCGACACTTCCTGACCAGCGTAGGCAGCTCGGAATTCACCGCGTGGAGACCAATGACTGCTCGCTGGATTTACATCAGTAATAATCTGCTGATTATCGATCCAAAGATTTGCGCCGTCGTCAGTAACCATACGGAAGTAGTAGAGTCCTGCTTGTGGGAAGGTAATAGTTCCGGAGAACCTTGCCGACCAGGCATCGGTCCCAACAGGTCCGTATGCGCCCCAATTCTCTGAGAGATAACCGTCTTTTGCACCGATGTCCAAGCCGAAGCGTTTGGGGGTTCCCGCGAACTTAGCGTTGTCGTAATACTGCCCGCCAAGCCCGAGCAGGCCTTCGTCGTAACGTGTCGACGTGTGTCCGGGGACAATCGGGCAACTCGCGAGTGGCCGACCTGTTTCAAAGCAACTCGCAGGCGCCGGTCCGTAGGCGTCTGTCAAGCGGTCTCTTTGGTCATACAACGACGTTGTGACCAATCCCTGCGCGTTTGTCGACGTCAACTCCAGGTCCTGGTCGTCCCAAGTCTTGGAAGTGGTAACGCCCAAGGCGGTCTTGGAGGACAGAGCGCGAAGAGACGCATCGAACGTGACAGACGAATGCCAACCACTGGAATCCCCAGTCCCGGCCACGACGGCGCCGGAGGTGAGGATTTGCTTTACCCGAGTTTCACCAGCGACTGTACCGGCGGGGGCGGTTGTGTACTCATAGAGACGTCCGACCCGCTGCGCTTCCGTCATCCCATCGGGCGCTGCGCCAAACACCTTTTGCACGCGGCCGGACGCATCGTACTTGACATCAATAGATCGCGTCGCGTCTGCGGGACTCTGAATACCCTTCGCGACCAGCCAGTCGTTCGCCGCCGCTGTCCAAGCTCCTGCCAGACGGCGCTGAGAATCGTAAGTAAACGTGATTCTTTCGTTTCCTGGATTTACAATACCAACCATATTTCCCGAGCCATCATAGAGTAGTGATGTGTCGTCGTAGAAGTTTGCGTCACTTCCGGGATAGATGATTCGGCACAGATAGTCACCGGGCGCCTGTACGCCGCCATTTGTAGTGCATGGCCGGCCTCCGACAAGATCGCTTCCACTGAGTCCGGTTGAGGACGCTGTGTCCGAGCCGTAAACGAAGCGCAGTTCTCGGCTATAAGCGTTCGAACCGGTTTTCGAAAAGCGATCGGCAATTCTATCTACTCGCCCATCGGAGCGATACGTGACAACCGGAGCGATGGGCTTGCTCACAGTCGTAGTGTTGAGAACCTGATCGACAGATCCATCTGGGCGGAATGTCGTAACGTAACCGTCCTCCTCTATGGAGACCGTTCCGTCGCCGGAAATGGCGACTCTTCCATTCTCAGAGACGGGCGCCTTATAAGATCCGTCTGCTTTGCGGTCGTAGATATGTGTCGAGCCATAGATGTCGCTGAAGGTGATCGAACCAGGCTGAATATCCGCCTTGACATAGAAGAATTCAGCTCCTGCAATGGGCGTTGAGCCGGACCAGCCATCGGGGAGAACTGCCCGCGTGGTGAACCAGTCGCCGGGAACAACGTCGAGGTACTGAACCTCCGCCCCCGCATCGTTCATACGTCGAGCTTGCAGAACGAGACCGGCGCCCTCCGTCTTTTCGAAATAGCGCAGTCGGAAGCTTGCGGCGGCGATCCCGTCAAACGTGATTGAGCTGCTCCACGAGTCGGTATTCTGCGGAGCCAGTTCCCACTTGTTGATCACGAGATTTTGGTCGATATTCAGAAGCACGCCATCATCACGAAGAGTGCGGAACTGCCACTTACCGGCAGGCGGCCTGATCCGACCCTGCCAGTCCACGACAAAATTGTCGTGGCTCACCACCCCTGGCTGCGGCGAGAGCCGGCTCCAATCCACGCCGGGAACGTTGTCCACTCGCACGAGGTTCGGCGTCCAACCGTTGAAGTCATTAGACGGCTTATCTGCAAACGCAGGAATGTTGTAGTACGTTCCCTTAAGACCCTGGTTCGACTTGCCCTTAGAATTGTAGTTAAAGTTCATGCCCATATCACCCCCGGGGGTGGTAATTGTCGGCGATGAGAAGTTCAGTCCTAGGTTTCCATTCGCGAGATTGATGGATGCCGGGCCCGCCGTGTCAATCGGCGATGGTCCGGGGTCCGCAACCCGCAGGTCAGTTGTGAATGAATTGACCCATTTTGGACGCCACTCGTCGATTGAATCCTTCATCCAAACTTGCCAGCTGTAGACCTGACCGTCTCGCAAGGCGCCAACGGGGACCGTGTAAGTCAGTTCGGCCTGCCATCCGGAGATCACAGTCTGACCGGATGATCCATCTGGTCCTGTCGAAATCCGAAATTGATATCTCGGAGTTTCGCCATACGCGTGCGGAGAGGCGGCTGCTTTGAGTGTCGGCGTCAAGGTGGCGACGACGGCATCATCCACAGGGGTGGCCGCTTGTGGATAATTCACTGCGGCGGTACGGAATGTGAATGTGTTTGAGGCGCTGTGTTTCGACTGACCAAAAACTCCGTCTGCGTCGTCTCTAACCCACGTTCGCCAGTAGTACTGGGTATCTGGGCGTAGAATGTTCACGGGGACGTCGACGGTATCAGGCTGGACCCATCCCGTGTCCCACAGGGTCCCAATCTCCGGATTTGCGTTCTCGCTAATCCGGAAAAGGTGATCGAGCGGCTCGGTCCCTTCGTTTTTCCAGGCATCGGCGTGCAGTTGGGGGGTTAGCTTTTGCTTCGTTGTGTTGTTACCGGGGAGAGGATTCCACCCGGCGACTGAGTACTCCTTGTAATCGATCTGCATCTTGAGGTCGATCCACCGGTACGAGAAGGCATTGGCACCCTCGAAGCTGCCGAAGAGCAGGTTGCCGCCTCGGCGCTCATCTCTGACCCATTCGGCTACTTTTGCTGACAAGTTGTAGTTATCAACGGATTTGCCGCCGGTCGGGCTGATGGTAAGGGACGCGAGCTGGTCACCTGCGCATTCGAATCCTTGGCAGCGGACATCGTGGATACCTCCGGTGTACGTGCTCGACGTGCCTTCGAATATCTTGGAAACCCCCACCTCCACGGCTAGGACCTGCTTGCCGAAAACAGCGCTGTAATCGAAGTTTGCGATTGCTCGCCAGACGCCGTTGACGTTGGTGTTTCCGATTCGAGTCTCACCGCGGGCCGTCTGTCCGTTGCTCTTGTATGAGTTCGTTGTGGCGATATTTGGAAAGGTGGTGGGGTCGATGTAGATCGGGTACACCCGAGCTGAGGACGCCAACCAGGTTCGTGACGGGCTTATTGTCATTAGGACGGAGGATCCGTCCTGACCAAGGATGTAGGACAGTTGCGACTCGGCATCGGCTCTACTATTGGTGCCTGAGGAGTCCCACATCAGTGGCCGCGGGACAGTGTAAATGACTTCACCTGCGCTATTTGTGAATAGCACGTCTCCCTCAGCCGACTTGGCGGCGGTCAGTCCGGGCGCCTCCACTTCCCATGTCCAGGTAGACGCTCCCACCGCTGGCAGCTTCTTGAGTCGTAGGTTTTCTGAGACCAGGCCTGATCTAACGTCGTAGACGAGATCGACGTCATTGAAGACGTCTTTGTACTCAAGGTGGGATCGAGCCTCTTCTCCGGCCCATGGCGAAAGGTCTCGTTCGAGAACTGAGTGAGCAGCACCCCGCAGATTAAATCCGAGTTTGTGATCATCGCTTTCCATCGTAAGGACGTGGTCGTCGTCCGCAAATTCTGCGAATGTTGGGGCGAGTGCATGGTCCTCGACTTCGGCGCCACCTCTGCCAAGCCAAGACATTTCGCCGGTGGTCTCAAGCTCGGTCGTAGCCTCGACCCACCCGCCGTCGTCCGTTTGAACGTTCGATGGCAGCGAGGTGATAACGGTCGTTCTCGACGAATCAGCGCGTTCGTAGGTCGTTGAGTACTCGTCCCGCTCGACGACAGGCAGACCATCAACGGGGTCGCTGACGTCGGGGACAGTTTCGGGATCGTTCGTCGCAAGCGGTATGGGGGTCGCGGCCGGGTCGGCGAGGGCAACATCCCACCCCTCCGTCGAGGGTTCCGGCGGCGCAGGGATTTCGGAGTCGACGTGAGGGTAGGTGCTCTGGTCTTCTCGACCCTCCTTGACCTCGTCTGCCGCAAGGCTCGAGGAGCGGAGAGCCCTCGTGTGGTCGAGAGCGGAAACGCTGCCGGCGTCGACCAGGGTCAAAGACACGATGAGCGTTAGGCCAGCAGCGACAGCTGAAAAGATGGTTTTTTGACGCGGACGCGACACAGTACTCCCTTGCGCAACATCGCTCCCCCTTGGGAACCTCTTAGTTCTACCTGGGAAACAGCACACAATCCAGATTGGGCATGCCGATGCCCCGCTCTTGGGGGGAGGGAGGGCGTGGAGTTGGCGACTCAGACCGTTTCTGAGTCTGCCTCAGCCCACAGGATGGGGGCGGCCATGTGCCACCGCTCTTCGAGTCGCTCTAGCAGAGGTTCACGGTGCAGGTGTTGAGGATGTCGGGCGCGCTGTTGGCGAAGTTCACGTAGGTGGTGATGCAGGTGGTGCCAGGGGCGTAGACCATGGGCGTGCAGAACTCGTTGGGCGCGCTCGCGTACGAGGGGCTGTGCCTCCAGCCGGAGGCGGCCGAGAAGATGCCGGCCTCTGCCTGGCGTCCGGCCGCGTTGGTGATCCGGACCCAGTTCGTCTGGCAGCTGGAGTTACACCACACCCTCGACCTTGCCGCAGGCGAGGTAGTTGCGCTGGTAGATCGTCGAGGCCGTCGTCGAGCATCTAGTCGCGAGAGGATTGCCACCCTTCGGAGCGGCGTTCGCCGCCGGTGCGCCGCCGATCGACATCGCGGTGAGGACGGCGGAGGCAGCGAGGACGCTCGAGATGCGCGAGCGGAGGCTTCACGAAGTTGTCTGGTTCATCAGGACTCCTTGGGATCGGTACGCGCCGGCCGGCTCTCGCCCGGCGTCACATCTCCTGATAAGCGGGACCTTCCGTGGTGGCGGAAACACCCACGACGCGGCGATGTATCGCACGCTGCGCGCTCGCCATCCACGCGGCGGCGTTCGCAATCGGCGGAAATCGTGACCAGGTTCGCGGCGCTGAGCGAGCAGCGGGACAAGGAAGGCCAGCTCGTGCCGTCTGCATGGCCTGATCCTCGTGCGAAGCCCGGTGCAACATAGTGAGGTCGGACACGAAACGGTCAAGTCTTAGTGACGTGGGTGGGAGGGTGAAGTGGTGATTGAGCATTGTGACGTCGTGTACTCCTGGAAGCTCCCCGGCGGACTGCCTGACTGTGCAGGCCTGGAGAGTCCTGGCCGCCGGCTCGTGGTTTCACCACAAGCACTGCGGGTGGAGCACTGGGCGGCGCACGACTCCCCCGGAGCGTTGCACGTCTTCATCGAAGGGACGCGAGTTCGCGCAGACGGAACACATGGCGGCACCAAGGGATTCGGTTTCAGCGACGAACCTGACCTGTGGGACGAGCTTGTGCGCGACACCGACGACCTCCCTGACTGGTCTCGCCCGTACCTCGAAGCCGCGCGCGCGTGGGAGACGGCCCGCGGAAACGTTCGACCTCCGCGACTGCGGCTGATCTGATCACCAGGAGCTCACTTGCAGATCGTGTCACCTGCGTGGTCGGTCTTCGCGCATACCCACCCCGACAGAACGAGGAAGCTCGGTCGACAGCCTCAAATGTTCGAGTAATGACCGCGCGCGAGAACTTGCCCGGTAGGAGCGGCCCTTCGAGACTGGCTGGGGAGCCCCCTTGCCAAGCATCGTCCGCCAGACCACCGCCGCCGGTAGCCGCACCACTCACACCCCGGCCGCGCACCGTTGCCCGCCCGGGCATGACGAAGGGGTGCAGTCCCTCAGGACTGCACCCCTTCGCGTGTAGCTAGATCCGGAACGGCCGGCGGCACTTGCTGCAGAGAACGGGTCCGTGCCGGACGATCCTTGCAGCGTAGGTTGCCCCGCAGTGCGGGCAGGCGAACATAGAACGGGCCATGATCATTTCCTCACGCCCGGCCACCCTGACAAGCTCGGGCTCGTCCATCTGTAGACGAGCCCTACCGGTCAGGTAGGGTTGGAGAGTTCCTCTCACAGAACATCAGGACCCCGTGTGGCCGTGCATCCCCCCAGATGACGCGGTGTCGCCGGGGTTCTTCTGTTTAAGGGTACCAGAGTGGACCTCTATCCGCGGGCGAGCATGCCTGTTTAAGCGGCGCTTCCGGTATGCGGATGCAAATCGGTCTCAGAAGATGATTTGAGGGCGCCAGTGAGGCCCCTGAGGCCGCGGGGGATCAAATTTGGGGTGTGTTCACCCTGCAATTGACGCACGTTACGCGAGGGGTGAAAAGTGTTCGAAGACCGAGTCGCGGAGCGTCGAAGACTTGTTCGTCGATTCGTGACTAGTCGTCGACGCTCGCTCAGAGCTCGCGTGCGGCGCACGCTCCTCCCGGAGTCCCTGCGGTCCCGACCACCTGTGTGCTGCCGCGTAGCGCGAAGCGCTACCGCTCCCGAGGAGCCATGGCTGGACCGCAGGCGCGGCACTCCCCGTGCCCGCCGTCGCCGAGACGATCCCAAAACGGGCCTTAGGCGGATTGGGGAAACGACGCCGGGGCCGTAAGCCGCGTTGCAGGGCTGGCGATCTGAGGTGCACAAGGCTTGGATGTCGAGGACAGTATTTCAACCGTTTCGAGCGGCTGTGTGTCCGTTCACGCGCCTTGGCGGCATTTGAAGGTTCCATGGCTTCTCCGCATCTCTGGATCGCGGCGGTACGGCGCCTCATGCCGGCGTCGAGGAAGACGTTGGGTAGGTACCACTACATGAGTATCAGTTCCCGGACTTCGTTCCTGTCCGCGTCGACTGTCTGGATCTTTCGCCCCTCTCGGACCTCGTCCTCGATGTACTTGGCGATGGCGATCGCCCGTCGAACCGCCTCGGTGTACGAGAGTCGCTTGGCCTGAGCAAATTCCTTCAGGGCAGCGGCGGTTTCCGGGTTCATGTTGATGCTGAGGCGAACGAGCTGCTCGGTCGTCGTGGCGTCCTGGCCTGAGGTGGTTCCTGGGGTGGTCTCTGCGTTGGGCACTTGGCTCCTCTTTCTGATTCCTGGTACGCCGCAGGCCCGCTCTCTGCAAAGAGCGGGTGTGGTCCGGGTTCCATATGGAACCAGGACCAGTTACGCCGAATCGAGTCCTACTCGACCAGGGGCTGTCGGGGTCTGCGTATGTGTGCAATGTAGGCGGCATCACGCTTGCATGTACCCACAGTACACACCGGATTGCCAGAGTTCTACATTTTGGATGTACATCGCGTGTGGATCCGATGTGCATCTGCTACGTTCGAGGACGTGACCCGACAACCGTAGACCGCCCCCACCCTGGAGCTCCCGTGACAGCCGAAGACCCGAACTTCTACCTGAGACCCCTTCTCAAGCCCCTGCTCGAGTGGATGGCTGCGAACAACGCGACCTCACTCCTCATCCGCGCCAGCCCCTCCACCTGCACGGCATTGCTCACCCGGCCGCCGAGTGAGCCAGATGCTCACTTCCTCTGTGACGAACCTCCCGACGCGCCTGGACAGCTCGGCATCTTCACTGTCGTCGACGGAGCGAGCGGAGGTCGGCACGACGGCCCCTGTGACATCCCGATGAAGATCCTCGGGCCGCTGCTGAACGAGCTCGACACGCACGACATCGAGGAGATCCGTATCGCGACGGGGCCAGGGGCGTCACCTACTCCTGACTCTTCTGGTTCCACCGCGAATACGCATCCGACCTACTCCATTGACGAGTTCGACGAGGACATCACGCCCACGGCCGAGGTCATGCCCTTCATCATCTCCTTCCAGCTAAGGACCGACGATGACCGCTGACGAGTTCAACGAAGCCGATGACCCGAGTCGAGATCCCGTACCCGTTTCCTCCCTCGGTCCGAAGGCCCCCATCAAGGCGCTGAAGCCCAAGCGCTGGAAGCACGACGCGGACACGCGTCGCGGCCTCGCGATCGGCATCGTTGGCTCCACGGTCGTCATCTACGCCGGTCTCGTCTTTGCCGTGATCATCGACGCCCTCAGCGTCGAGTCTTCGATCAAGCTGGTGGCGGCACTCGCGCCCCTCCAGTCCCTCGCGGCAGTGACGGTCGGATTTTTCTTCGCACGGCGTGACCGCGGGCGATGACACCCCGTTCCGAATCACGATTCGTCCGGGGCGCGTTTGCCGAGCGCCCACCAACGACCGCCTCAGGCCAGTGATCAGCCGCTGGTAGACGCAGCAAGGGCTGCGCCAACCGTGCGGAGGAACGACGCCGGAGGCAGATCCAATGATGAACGGCGGGCTGCCTACGCCGGCGTCCCGCTTGAGACGATGGGCGCGCCATTTGAGTTGAGGTTCGTGCAACGGCTTCATCGCGGGACCGTCCGAGTGGCTCTCTGCATGGCACCAGGACGATCGACCTTGCTCGCCCCTTGATTCTTGCGTGGCCGGAACTTCGCGCCTCCGCCGCGCGGCGGCACGACGGGCTCGCGACCGCGACCGCGGCGCTGGTCGACGAGTGCTACCTCGACCGCCGGAAGCCGGGAGCTACGAGTATCGGCACTGATGTTGCGCCTGCGGGTTCGCCGCTCCTCCGCGCTGCCCCTCGAGGAGCACCTACCGTCTCGCCGCCTCGAGCTAGCGAGCATGTTGATAGTTGAAATACCGAGACGGACAGTGGTCAGCAACGCGACGCGAGATGCGGCGCTCCAGACGCAGTGTCTCGCGGTGACGCCAACTTGCCGGACGGTACTTTGGATGCGCCACGCGGGTGATTGGGGTCTGAAGGGGTCCAAGAATGAACGAAGAACGTTCGTCAGAACAGGACACAAGTGTCGAGGGTATGGCCGCCGATCTTCGTCGGCTTCGGCTAGAGGCAGGCAACCCCACGCTGGTGGAACTTCAGGGGAGCTCGGGCATCTCCAAATCCGTCCTCTCCGAGGCATTAAAGGGCAAGCAGCTCCCCTCTGAGCGCACATTGGCCTCACTCGTCCGCACACTAGGCGCCGAACCGGCCGAGTGGCTGGCACGCCGTGCTCGAGCGGCCGCTCTCCCACCCCAGCCCCGATCGGCAGCCGATTCACCCGACCCACAAGAGCCTCGCCCGCTTCGGCGAACGTTGTCGATGGGAACAGCCGCGTTACTCATGGTCTTCGCCTTCGGCGCCGGCATCGCGGCCACCGTCGCCGTCACCACGCTGAATGATGGTGCTGGCACGGTCGTGGACACGGGTGTGACGACAAACGGCCGTTCGTTGATCCCAGTTGCTACCGGGGTTGACCCCGCAGCGACTTCTTGCATTGACGATGCGGAGACAGCTGCAGGAGAGACCCGAAATGAGGACTATTTCCTCGAGGTCATGTGGTCGGAACGCTGCCAGGCCGCGTGGGGCCGCCTCACTCGGTACGACAACCAGAGCAGCGGCAACAGCGTTCACGTCGAGATCGCCCCTCGAAACGAGGATCAAGACAGTCAGCGGCAAGAAGCCGACGTCGCGGACGTACAGGGCGCCTACACCCACCTGATCGTTCGGACGAACGGGGACACGCGCCTCTGCGCGCAGGGAAGTGTCACGCTCGACGGAGTCACGATCGACATGGGCGATCCCCTCTGCACCTGACCAATCACTCGTCCCACGACACTCCACCCCGCCGCAGATCGAGTAGCGGTCGCTCCGCCAGCAGCGCGCGCCGGATGACGTCCCGCACCGAATCGCCTGGTCGCCCACCGGCTATCCGACACCCAGGTGCTCGCAGCCCGTTGGTCCCTTGAGGTGCTGGTCCTGTTGAGCCGCTTGCTGTCCGCGATCTCGATTACCGTTCCCGGCTCCTGCCCCGTGGAAAGGTACTCCGGCCCGAAGTCACCCCCCTAAAACCCGACAGCAGGTGGTCTCTCCCGCGGTACTCAGCCCTCCACCGCCACGATCATCTGTCAAAGGTACGGCTCGGATCCCGGAGCGCAGCGTCAACCAGAGACGCACTCCTGAATCCGGCCGCCCGGGTAGCGATCCGCTATCGGGACGGCCGGCGGGTCCTGATGGGAGACGGCGGTCGAGTCGTTCGTCGGCGTAGCCCGGCAGATCCTCGTTCACGGAGCAGGGGGCGCACGCGGGTCAAGGCGCGTCGCCATTCAAGCCCTGACGAGGGCGCAAGACGCTCAAAGCCGCGCCTGTTGCGCCGAAACGGAATTCCGGCGCTTTCCAGGAACAACGTTTTTTTCCGGTGACGACCTCAGCGTCAACAACGGCGTCGATGTCGGAACTAGCGTCTGACCCACCGGATGCGTGGGTCGGCCACGAACAGGCGAACGAGAACCCCACACACTGCCCAACCACTCAACGAATGCCCCCTGGAGGATCAAATGTCGATCAGATCAGTCTTCGCTCGAGCAGGTATCTTCGCCTTGCTCCTTGCCGGTCTCACTGCTGCGGGACCGATCGCGGCGAATGCCGCGCCCGGCAACTGCACCACGGGCTGGGGCTCAAACGGTGTCGCGTACGGGACGTGTTCCTCAGGAAGCGGGCAGTACCGGCTCGGGATTCCGTGCAAGTCGTGGCAGACACTCGGCTACGGGTACACCGGTTACGGCACTTGGCGCAATGCCGGAACACCGGCGAGCGCGACGTGCGGCGTGGGCGGGTGGCTCTGGAACGACATTCCCGGCGGACCGCACATCCTTGTCGAGAAGCGCAACTAGCCGCTAGCTCGTCGAAGGCCCGTGTGCCGGCGACTGCCCGGCCCTGACACAGCCAGCCGCTGGCGTCGACAACACTCGCTGCGTCTGAAAGCTAACGGGCGGCGTGTAAGCCTGAGCACGAAGAAGGGGAGTACCGACTGGTACTCCCCTTCTTCATTGTGGCGGTTCGGCTACCGGCTAAGGTCTCCGCGGTCGGCACCCTGCCCCTGACCGCGGCCTCGGCGCGTCTGCGGCACAGTGCTCATCGGCGCCTTCGATGTGACGGCGGCGCTGGGCGGGGTGGCGTGCGCGGTATCCGCGCTCATCCTCGCCTCGATGACGTGCGGGGGCACTCCCTTGGCCTCCATCGCCTGAATGGTCGACTGACGCCGCTCGGCGCTGTCGTATGCGACTTCGCCGGCCTCCCGAGCCGCTGACGCGCGAGGATCGGCCGCCGCGGGCGCGGAGTCGGCCGATGTATTGGTGCTCTGAATGGCGTCCTGGCGTTCGACAGGGACATCGTCGTGGAAGAGCTGCGCTTGGGCGCGTGCGTCGACGGCGAGCTCGCGCAGCTCGTCGGGAGTCGCGTCAGCGGTGCCGCCGGCGGCGGCGTCGCGGTCGTAGTCGTTCGCGCGCGCTTCGAGCTCGGCTGCCATGTTCGCCGGACCGTTGTCGACATCGGCCGCGCCGGGGTTTTCTCGGGCGGCGGCTTCGCTGCGGGCGTCGTTGGCGCGGTCGAGCCAATCGGCTTCCGCGATAAGCTGCTGCGCCTGCGCCAGTTCGGCGCCGGCACGGGCGCGCTCCGGGGCCACCGTGTCCTTCCACTCCTCGACCAGCGCAACTCGCGCAGCGGCGACGGCGGAGGATTCGGGGGTGCTGACCTGGCCGGCGTCGTTCCAGTCGATCGACGTCTGCACCCGGTAGTCCCGGAACCCGGCCGGGTCGGTGTCGCGCTTCCATTCCTCGGCCGCGGACAGCTCGACGGTGGCGATGTCGCCGGCCAGCGCGGCGCGGTAGTCGGTGAGCAGGGCGCGCTCCGCGTTCACGTCCGGCTCCGCACGGTCGCCGACCTGCATGGTGAGCCGGTCCTCATCATGGCGGTGGTAGTGCTCGGGCGCGGAGCTGCTGGCCCACTCCTTCGCCAGGTCCAGCTCCGACTTCCCCTGGCCGGCGGCGTCGCGGAGCACGGCGGTGTCGACGCGGTAGCGCTCGAGCACCTCGCGCTGCACGACGGCCGCAGCCCGTTCTGCGATCGGGTCGTGACCCTTCCACGCCTGCGCCGTCTCCGCGACCTTCGCGATGTCCTGGACGCTCGCGCGCTCCCACCAGTCAGGCCTATCCACGACCTGCAAGCTCGCTCGTGCAGCGCCGCGCTCGGCGTCGAACCGGGCCGACAGCTCGCGCGCCTGCGCCGCGGAACGGGCCTGCGCATCGCGAGCCATCTCCTCGCGGAGTCGAGCGAACTTTTCCCCCATCTGCATTGCAATCGTCAACGCGACCCTCACGTTCTGACCGACTTCCTGGCCGACCTCATCGTCACTCATGACTTCCTCCCCTTACCGTCGTGAATCGTCTAGCGGCCGCGTTCGTCGCGGTCGTGACCGGGCCTCTCGCGCAGCTCTCGAGCGCGCCGGGCGAGCGTCGCTTCCTCGCTTTCCTTCTCGCTCGGAGTGAGCGTGTTCGGGACGGGGCTGCCCGTTCCGAAATTGGTCTCGGACAGCCGGCGAATGTCTTTCAGCTCCTCGGGGAGTGCCTGCCACTTCTGTTCGTTCTCCGCCGCGCGCTGCGTCCCGATGACTCCCTGGTAACCGTCGCGAACCTGCGACAACTGGCGGGTGAGCGTCAACGCGAGTTCGGCCGATCGTCGTGCGTCTCCGGCGGCCTTGTGAGCGCGCATGATCGCTCGGCTCGTGACGGCGAGCTGACGGAAGAGCAGCAGCTCGGCGGCGGCGGTGTTTTTCGTTCCGGCCATCGCGAGGATCAGCGCGGTCGACGATGCGCTGGAAGGCATCCCGGAGGGCCGGGGCCGGGACTCGTCCGCGCGCAGGTGCGCCGACCGGGCAAGCGATCGCGCGGCATCCGCCAGCGGCCCGGGCGTCGGTTCCATCCGCCGCGACCATGCCGCGTAGGCGCCGGCGGTTTCGCGGGCGACGTGCGCCCAAGTGGCTCGGTCGGTGGGGTCCACGGAGTTGATGTAGTCGTGCAGCCGGCTCATGTCCGCCGCGTACGACTCGAACAGCTCGGGCGAGGGCGCGGTGATCTCACGGCCCGGCTTGACGGGCTCGTACCGCCAAGGATTCTTCGACGTCGCACGCCACTCCTCGGCAGCCTCAGTCGCCTTCGTGGGGTCGTCCGGCCAGCCTTCGCGCAGCCGCGGGAGGGTGAGGTCGCGGGCGAGCGTGCCGCCTCCGTGCCAGCGCACCGGCTCGTCCTTCTCGGGTCGCAGCGCCACGCTGTAACCCTGCACAACGTCGGTGCGTCCGACCGCGAACCGCGGGCGCACCAGCAGACCCTCTTGACGCATCCGCCGAACGAACTCACCCTCATCCACGCTCGACGACGCAGCAGCACGGACGCTGCGCTCCAAGCGGCGCACATCCGGCTCGACAGCGCTGCGCGAGCGTGCCGCCTCGCGCGCTCCGGGGACGACCCCGCGCTCCCCCAGCTCGCGCCCCTCGGGGTGGAGCTGCGTCAGTCCGTGATCGCGTTCCAGCTCGCGGGCGACCTTCTGGCTCAGGCGCTTGTCGTAGGGGATGTGCGCCTTCGTTCCGTCCTCGCGGACGAGGGAAACGGCGATGTGGATGTGGTCGTTCCCGTTCTTCGACGCGCCATGACGAACGGCGACCCACCGCGCGTTCGCCTTCCCGATGTCATCGCCCGCGAAGCCCATGCGCTGCACGAAATCGGTAGCGATCGCGCCCCACTTCTCATCCGTCAGCGAGCCCTCCTCGGCGCTGAGGGAGAGCGAGCAGTGCCACACGTGCGCGTCCTGCTTGACGACCGCCTGCTTGCCCGTCGCGGGGTCCACGATCGGCTCGCCCGTCTCGCGGTCGAACTGCTTCACGGACCGCATGACCTTCGTGCCGTAGAGCTCCGCCGGCTCGTCAAGATCGCGCGCGATCGCCAACGCGGCAGCACGGTCCAGCACCTCGTACCCGTACAGCGCCATGATCGCGGAATCCCCCGCGATCAAGTGCTGCTCCGTGTGCTCGTTCGAACGGCCAGGGCCGGCGAGATAGCTCATCAGCCCGCCCATCTGCGAGCCGTACGTGACGTTCGGGATCACTTGCCCGCCACCGACCGGCACGCTGCACTGATCTGCGGCACTAACGCCGCGAACTGCGCACGGAACTCCTCGACCTGCGCCGGGAACTGACCCTCAGTGTTCGCGAACCGGGCGAGCTGATTGAGGTTCCTCGCCATGCCGCCCAAATCAGCGCGCACCTGCATCAGCTCAGCTACAACGCTCTTCCACTCCGCGTCGGTGCGCACCTGGGCGTTCATCGCGGACTCGAAGAGCAACCGCGGGACGGTGATGTCGCCAGCTACGACGGCACGAGCCTGCAACGCCGCGTCCTCCTCCGCGGTGACGTACACGCGGTAGTACTTCTCGCGTGCGCCCTCCGTCGCGTTCTCGCGGCGCTTCCGAGCGAACAGCCGTCGAGGATTCCCCTCCGACACCCGAACCACCGCCCTTCACAGCCAGCGCAGCGAACCCGCCAACCAGCGGGGACCACACGACCAGTGTGCACCCGGGCCAAGCGCAGCGCCAGCCCGGCAAGCCATTTACCAGCGGTAAATGGACAGCTTGCTCCAAAACAAACACCAAGCGCACCACAGCACCGAGGGTGGATGTGGTGCGCTTCCGCGCAGCCCGATCTGAGATCGCGGTGCGCCCCGGAGTCGGTTAATCTGGGGGCATGGCAGAGAGAACGATCGATCCCGATTCCGCAGCCGCCTCAGCGCGGACGCTCCTCGAGAAGTCGGTAGAAGAGCGAGTCGCGGCTGTGCGCTCCCTCGTAGCGGCGACGAACGACGTCGACGCCGCTGACCAAGCCGCACGGGACGCTCGAGACGCTCACAGCAAGGCGTGGGACGCAGCTCTGGCCTCCGGGTGGAGCGACAAGGATCTGCGCGCGACAGGTGCACGCGCACCCGGTGACCAGGTCAAGCGCACCCGCACCAAGCGCACCCTGAAAGAAACCACCCCGGCCGCCGATCACCTCTCGGCCACGGGCGACACGCACGGCGAGTAACGTCCGAAGTCGTTCGCGGGTCGGCTGGAGTGGAGACGCCCCCTGTCCACCTGTGCACAGTCCAGCTCTCACCTTCGGGCTGGCCTGCACACAGGTGGACAGCGGGAACCCGACCGCACCACAGACACCACCGCCAACTCGACCGCGCACACCGTGAGCGAGCAGCGCCGGCACCGCACTTGGACCCGGCCCCACCACCGGGAGGAGACGAACCGATGCCCTCCGATCGGACGTACGAACTACGGCACTGGGCGTTCGGTGACGACGTGCGCTCCGCCGCCGTCGAGCTCCTCCTACGCACTGACCTCGCGAACGAGGCACACCCTTGGGTTGTTCACGACCGAGCATGGGACACCTGGGCCATCGATTTAGACACCCTCACCGAACACATCACCGGATTCGCGGCAGAGCATCGCGCGAGGCACCTCACCCCTTCCCGCCTCGCCGTCCTCAGCGTCGCCGCCGCCCTCGCCGACGACGCGCCGATCAAGCTCCGCGCCCTTCTCCCCTCACTGGAGTACGAACACGCGGAACTCGTGATGATCGCCCTCGCCCACAGCGCCGGCTACACACAATTCACCACCACCGATACCGCCGAAGGCATCGTCTATCCACCGCGACCACCCCTCGCCATCTGACCAGAATGACCACGTGACCTTCCCAGTGTCAGACAGTCAGTCACCCGCCGGTGATGCGTCGGACACAACCCCTGATGCGTCTCGGCTCAGACCGCAGGCCGAGCTTCTTCCGAATGCCACTACCCCTAACGCAGGAGCACCATGGCGCACCACGTCACCCTCATCGACGACCTCGACGGCACCCCCATCACTCCCGGCCGCGGCGGTACCGTCACCTTCTCCCTAGGCGATGACCACTACGAAATCGACCTCCGGCCGGCGAACACCGCACTCCTGCATCGGACCCTCGCTCCCTACATCGCAGCAGCACGCACCACCGATGCAACAGACGCCGCCCGACTGCGCCACCGGATCACCGTCGTGCCCGCTAGCGCCGGCCGCAAAAGCCCCGAAACGCTCGCCGCGATCCGGCACTGGGCCCTGCGCCACGGCCACGACATCCCCCGTGCAGGACGCATCCCCACCGATGTCCAAGCCGCCTACGACGCCGCACACTGAACACTCTCGGAAGACCATCGGTTGCTGCTCACATCATCGAAATGTTGACACCACAGACCCCTACCGGTGTCGGGCGGCATGACCTCGGAGAAAGACGAACCTTCTCGTGACGGTCTCGTAGGGTTCGACCATGTCGAGAAGCCGGAGTAGAACCACTCGAATCAGCGCGCCGAGGACCGGAGCGCCACGGTGACGGCACCCTCCGATGACGCCCCCCGTGCCGCCAGCGAAACTCCCCCCGCTCGCGGGCATGGCTGCCTGGGCCTCATCCTGCTGGGCCTGGCCTTCCTCGTGAACGCCGCTGCCGGCATGGTCGGAACGTGGGATCCCGACTTCGCCTGCATCGACGGCGGCGGCGGAACACCTGATCGGTGGTCGCTACCCACGAGCGTGCTGTGTCCAGACGGCACGCAGCTCGTCAGCGGCGGCATCACCTTCACAACGATCGCTCTCGCGTGCGCGGGAACAAGCCTGCTCGCCGCAGGCTTCGCGCTCGATCGCCGCCGAGGCCCGGGACGCGCCGCCCTGATCACCGCCGTCGTGACCGCCGCCGGACTGCTCGGGCTCTACGCGGCACACCCCATCGCCATCAAAGCCCGAGCAGAAGCTCAGGACACAGAAGCGCGAGCACACGCAGCCGAGCTGTACCTAGACGGCATCAGCAATGCAGCCGCCCGACGAGAAGCGGCAGAAGTCGCGAACGTCCTCGTCACCGGCGTCGGTCTGGATACGAACGCACCATCACTGATCGTCTTCCGCGAAGTCGCCTGCCGCTACGGTCCGCAGTTCCTTGCGAACGGATTCCTGCCGATCCCCGCCGGAGCCGCAGCGGGAACCACACAGGCGACCGTGCAGGAGGCCCTCCTCGAGCGCGGCTTCGAAAGGTACACAGACGCGTTCGGCCAGCAGTCTTTCGACGCACCCGAGGAAAGTGCGATGCGCTCGGCAGAGTTTTCGGAGAGCGAGGACGAGCTCTACTACTCACTCACGACCAAATGCCTCGGCGTCGACCAGCAGCCCGAGTGACCGAGCGGCTGTCGTCTCGACGGAACGGAAATACGGCCGAGACTCCCGCTAGCGCCGCAGAGTGAGTACGGCGGGTTACGAGAACAAGCGCCTCGCGCGCCGCCGACCCGTGGCGTGACAGGCTGAAGTGTGCCGAGGAGCTTCAACTATGTCCTGCCCTGGCTGGCGGACGCTGAGCCGCAAATTTGCCCGCACTGCAAGCATGAGATCCAGGTCGGTGATCGCGTGCGTTGGCGGCACGATGCGCTCTAGCGCTCGAAACCCTGCCCAACCCCGACTAATGACAAAGGGGACGGCCGCTGTAGCAAGAGCTTCCAGCCCTGCACCCAGCAACGCAGCGACAGTCGGGTTCACCCGTCAACCGTGTCCGGCCCGATGCGAACGTCCCCTACGCGCGACTAGGTGAGCAGCCCAGCACATTGGCGGTGCTGGGCTGCTCCTCTGGCTCAGTTGGCGGCGTCGTAGGCGTCGAGAACCTCGGACGGGATGCGTCCGCGGCCGGACACCTCATAGCCGTTCTCGCCCGCCCACTCGCGGATCAACTTGAGTCGCTGCGGGTCGCTCTTCTTGCCCGACGGCGCGGCGGCGGAACCTGCGCCGCCCCTGACACGTCGACCCGCGGAGACGTACTTCTCCAGCGCGTCGTTCAGTTTCTCCGCGTTGCTCATCGACAAGTCGATTTCGTAGTTCGCGCCATCGATTGAGAATCGGACCGTTCCGCCATCCTCGATGGGCGTGCCGTCGAGGTCATCAATGAGAGTCAGCTTCTGCGCCATACGGTACTTCTCCAAGGGTTGTGCGATCAAAGGACAATATTCAGTTGTACCAGACGCACGGGCATGAACCGGCTTTCAGTCCCCGCGCTTGATCGAATGGCCCCTCGCGGTCGAAGACGAAGAGGTGCATCCTTAGTCGCATGAAGTGGTACACAGCAGTCACGCACCCGCAAGGTTTCACCGGGTTGCCCTGGTTCGAGGTCCGCGGGAATCAGGTCTACAACACCGTCACCCACCCGGACGGGTTCACCGGGTTGCCCGCATTCGAAATCCGCGGAGGCCGCGTGTACACCACCGTCTCTCACCCCGCTGGGTTCACAGGGCTGCCCTGGTACGAGATCCGCGGGAGCCAGGTCTACAACACTGTCAGCCACCCGAACGGATCTAACGGCCTCCCCTGGTTCGACATCCGCCCCTGACGCGGCGCGCTATGCCACGGTAGGCCCGCCGGTCCTCAAATCGATGACCCGTCGAGGAATCCCCCGGCCCTGCCGAGCAGAGCTCGTATGACTCCCGTGTGTCACCAACAGGACCTGCGAGAAGCCAGCAGTCTGCTCCCGACGGACTTGGGCTGCGGTTGGGCCCCCAGCTCCTCGTCTTGCTGATCCTGCAAGATCCGCTCAGCGCCGGGGCACTGGTACCAGATTTGGCGCTGGCAAAGTTTCCCGTTGGAACACGGACGGTTTGGTTGACGTCGCCGCTGGGTTGCGATTACCTCCGGGAGGGGGGCTTCGCTCCTCGCACGTTCAACCGTGGCTGCCGGCCACTTCACATTGGGGGAAATTCGACATGACTGATGACTTTGGGCAGCAGAAAGCCCGACGCTGGCGGGGCGCGATCGGCGCGGGGGCCGGCGCGATCGCATTGCTCGGGAGCCTCTTCATCGCGGGGCCGGCTCACGCAGCAGGCACGCAGTCACTGCTCGCACTCGGCGATTCGATCTCGCGTGGCGCTTCCACCTGCGGCTCGACCTCGGACTGCACGACCAACAACTGGGCCACCGGCCAGAACAGCGCCGTCAACTCAATCGCCGCGCGCCTTGAAGCGTCGGACTCCTCGACAAGCGTGACGAGCGCGAACTACGCCAAGTCGGGCAGCCTCATCTCCGGAGTGAAC
The DNA here is from genome assembly GCF_002930975.1 of Rathayibacter sp. AY1A3. Lineage (NCBI taxonomy): Bacteria > Bacillati > Actinomycetota > Actinomycetes > Micrococcales > Microbacteriaceae > Rathayibacter > Rathayibacter sp. AY1A3. Next base: position 41,407 of record NZ_PSTO01000016.1, read on the forward strand.
ACTCGGATCGACGCCGCCGTAGCGGCGGGTGCGGATCCCGATGTCGTCACACTGCTGATCGGCGGCAACGACCTTTGCGGGCCCTACAACAGCGCCAAAGCAGACGGATACACCATGACCACCGCAGCAGGCTTCGCTTCAGCCGCCACTGGAGTCATGTCGAAGATCGCCTCCGAGTGGCCCCAGGCGACCGTACTCGTCGGCTCACTGCCGAACCTCGCGGCCGAATGGAACACCGTCAAGACGACACCAGGAGCCGCCGCGATCTGGGCCAGCGCCGACCTCTGCCGCACCACCCGCGGAGTCACCGCCGACGGCACCCAGCTGACCGGAACCGCCTACACCGCATCCGTGAACGCAGCGGCAGCCAGGGCCGCCGACTACAACACGGCACTCGCCTCCGCCTGCGCCGCCGCGTCGAACGACTGCATCTGGGACGGCGGCGCCGTAACCCGGATGACCACACCGCTCAGCAACATCTCGGACGTCGACTACTTCCACCCCAGCGTCACCGGACAGGCAAAAATCGCCGCCACCACATGGAGCGCATGGGGACTCCCCCTCGGCGGCAGCACTCCGACCCCCACGCCTGGAACCGACACCACCGCCCCCACCGTGGCCATCACTTCCCCGGCTAGCGGCACGACCGTCGGCTCGAGCGTGACCTTCGTCGCCTCCTCCACCGACAATGTCGCAACCACCCGGGTGAGCTTCTGGAGCGGCTCCACCAAGCTCGGCGACGCAGCCAAAGCCTCCGACGGATCCTGGCGCCTCACCGTCTCCACCTCCGCCTACCCCGCCGGCACCTACAGCATCACCGCCCGCGCACTAGACGCCGCCGGCAACGAAGGACGAAGCGCAGCCATCTCGATCAAGCGCTGATTCAACTAGCCCAAGGCAGAACGCCCGCTCGTTCGCGAGCGGGCCTTCTGCCTTGAGTCCACAACACCTCACGTGGAATCCCTCAAAGTGCGGGTGCGGCGGTAGAACGTCGCCCGGGACATGCCCAGGTCCCGAGCGACCTGCGCCGCCGGCTCCCCACCCTCGACCAGGCGCAACGCGGACTTGATCTGACTGTCGGTGATCTTCTGCGGTCGGCCGCCGAGGTTCTTCCCCGCAGCACGGCGCTTGCTAATCGAGTCGATCACCCGCTCGCGCTTGATCTCATGCTCCATCTGCGCCAGAGCGGCCATGATCGTGAACAGCATCGACCCCATCGGCGTCGACGTATCCACATCCCCACCCCCGAGGTTCAACACACGGAGACCCGCGCCCCGCCCGCGCAGCTCGTCTGCGAACGCGAGCATGTTCTGCGTCGACCGGCCCAACCGATCCAACGTCGTGATCACCAAGGTGTCGCCGTCGTGCAGCGCGTCGAGCGCCCGATCGAACTGCGGCCGCGACGCCCGAGCACCCGACACTCCATGATCGACGTACAGGTCATCCCGACGGATGCCGGCGGCGAGGAGGTCCACTTCCTGCCGATCCGTCGACTGCTGCCGCGTCGACACCCGCGCATACCCGATCAACCTCGCCACGACGCTCCCTTGTCTCGAAACCGACGCTTCGCACCTGCTCCAAGTCGACAGGTTACGCGACGTAGTTACGAGAACCGATCGGCCGCAAGATCCCGCCGCCGCTTCGGCGTCGGTCTAGCGAAGCGCGAGACGTCTCGTATCGCTAACCTTCCAAGACACTAGCGCCCGAAGAGCGAAGACTTGCGGTGTGACATCCGAACTAATATCCTCAGTGTCATGGTCCCGCTCTCATCTGTGCTCGTTGACCGCCTCGGCGACCTCGTTGTCGACGTCGGAGAAGGATTCGCGGAGGGCGCGTGGACAATCGGTGTGGCGCTCGACCAGCACTCAGCGTTCAGAGACTCGAACGGTCCGATGTCCTCGCTTCGGCGCTCGCTCATCGTTCGTGAGTTCAAGACCTGCGCTGAACGGCGCGGTATCGAGGTGCGGCCTGGGCAGGGCGGCGCTATCGAGGTGTACGAGCAGAACAATGATGACTATGCGGTCATCCGTCTCCGGAGCGCGGAGGTCGTCGCCGGCGAACTGCGCGTGATTTCCAACAACGGATCCACCTGGGGCGGGATCAGCGACGACGGCTTTTGGCGAGAGATTCCCTACGTGATGGGTTGGCTGCCACGGTCTGATGACTCGCTCGACTTCTTCGTCGCGGAGGTCACTGGAAAGACTGATGCCAGCGTCCCTTGCCTCGAGTTCGGGTGGCTCCATCGATTTGGAGTCCCGGCAACGCACGGGGGAGCCTCATTCACGCCCGACGCCACGGATTCACTCGAGGGTTGGGACCTGCCCAGTCTCGGTGAGCTCAGCGACGGCGCGTAGGCTTCTCCGATGGCTGATTCCCATTCCCCAGCCTCGACCACCCTCGTAGGCGAACGCGTCCGACGACTCCGACTCGCACTCGGACTCACTCAAGCAGACCTCGCAGCCCAGGCCGCGATGGCATCAGGAACCGTCTCGATGATCGAAAACGGTCTTCACTCCACCGAGCCAGGTGTTATTCGGGCGCTGTCCGAGGCCCTGGACTGCAAGCCCGCTTATCTCACGGTAGGTAGCTCGGACGCCGCGTACGACCGGCCGAAGCTCCGCGCCTACGCCGATGCGTCACAGCGTGCCGTCGATCGCACGCTTTTCGACAGCGTCACCGCGATCGAGGCAATTCGCTCCATACAGCTTCGCCCCCTTCCACTAAAGCTGCCCGTCTATAACGGAGACCTCAGCGACGACGACGGCATTGACCGCATCGCCGCCGACGTCCGCGCAGCAGCAGGAATCGATTCGCACGCCGTCGTACCGAACGTGATCCGAGCAGCAGAACGACTCGGCTGCGTCGTCTTACCCCTTGACGGCGAGCTCGGACGACACTGGGGGATGTCGTTGACCGTCGATGAAATTCCGGTCATCAGAGTCACCCGCCCGTCGAATGATCCAGAATTCGACATTCCCGGCGATCGCCAGCGATTTACCGTCGCCCACGAACTCGGCCATCTCGTTCTCCACGCTGGCTCCCAGCAGCCCGCGAACCCAACGGATGCATCACGCCTCGAACGGGAAGCGAATCGCTTCGCGGCGGCGTTCCTCGTACCCGGCGACATGGCGCTCGAGGACCTTGCTGCCGCCGGGGGCCGGGTGACACTAACGACAATGTCTGCTCTGAAGCAAAAATGGGGCTACTCGATCAAGGCCTTCGTCTTCCGGTTCAAGGAACTCGGAATGATCGACGACGCGCAGGCTCGCTCGCTCTACAAGCAAATCTCCGCGCGCCGCTGGAACAAAGACGAACCTCATCGTCCCGGAACCGAATTCGCTGTCTGGTTCGCTAAAGCGCTAGCGGAACAGTTCCCAGGGCCGAACGCGACCGAGCACGCCGCCGCACGCGCAGAACTTGGCCCCAGCTACCTCCGCCGCTGGCTGAATTGGGAGCCATCCGGAACCCCCTCCGTGCCCGCAACGGTGACACAACTCCCATCCCGAACAGCTCATGACCCATTCCCGGCGCGGGAGCGGAATGCTCGAATCTCTCGCCTGCCCCGACGCCCGTCGTAACCTCAACTTCTCAGCAGACCGCTTGCCGCCTTAAATGCCCAAACGAAAGGACCGGGATGCCCCGACGCCCCGACTTGGCGGTCAAAGCCGAACTCCTGCGCCGCGCATACGCCTCGAACCACAACTCGCACGTAGCATTCATCGATGAGAGCTACCTCGCGCCCTCACGAGGCGAACCGCAGACCCCCTTCTATATCGCGACCGCCTACATCGCTCCCTGCGAGGACCACGCCGACATCCGAGCAGACCTCCTCGCCCTCGTCGGTGGCAACTTCTGGCATACGACCGAGGCCCATCGCTCAGAGGAGGGCCGGCTCACCGTCGCGCAGCTCTGCGACTACATCGCAGAAGGCGGCAACAGCGAGCACATCGTCGTCGCGATCAAGAAACCGATTCTCCCGAGTGATCCCGATGGCGAGGTCGCACGTGCACAGTGCCTTACAGACCTTCTTGCAGCCCTACACTCCGGAACCTTCGCGCCTGCAGTGAGCCTCATCCTGTTCGAGGAGCGCAAGTTCCAGACGCAGATGAACGCGGACGTCCGGACAATTTCCGCAGCACGCGCTGCGGGCTTGATCGGGCGGAACACGACGGTCTTTCAGGCCTCACCGTCGTACGAGACGATTCTCTGGCTCCCTGACGTCGTCTCGTTTGCCGCCTACCAGCGTCACATCGGATCCGATGCCGACTACCTCAGCACGTTCGAAGAGCGAGTGCAGTACCTGACCGTGTCCGATCCAACAGCTTAAAAGAAGCAGCCCCCGGGTGCCGTAGCAATCAAATCGGGGGCCATCAGCGCAGTCGAGGCAGACGCCCGGAGTGCAAAGACTTGCTTCAGCAGCCATCATACGCAGGCTAGTTGCCGCCGGCAACCGGAACCCTGCGCCCTAGGCCGAGACCTGCTCCTGCCCCTTCCGCATGGGCCGGGTCTACCGACGGCTCATGCCTCTGCGCCCGCTGTTGACACCAGCTAGCGCGCAGCCTCTCTTGCCGACGCACCCTCCAGCCTCATCGAGCATGAGTGCTCGGAGCCGAAGCACGAGCTGCCCAACTGGGGTACACCCCAACGCAACACCAGTGACACCCAGCGACGCGCGTAGCATTAGGGTCGCTTCTCCCTCTTTCGCTACACATCTGTGTCAGGGTCTAGGAGTGACGCAACGAACGCAGACCGTCGGCTACGTCCGAGTCAGCACGACCGACCAGAACCTCGATCGGCAGATCGAGGTGATCGGAACCGTCGACCGGATCTTCGAAGAGAAGGTCTCCGGCGCTACCCGCATCGACCGACCCGCTCTCGCGGACTGCATCCGCTACGTCCGAGACGGCGACCTCGTCCGAGTCGCATCGATGGATCGCCTCGCGCGCTCGCTGCGAGATCTCCGCGACGTCGTCGACGAGATCGTCGCGAAGGGCGCCTCCGTCGAGTTCATCAAGGAACAACAGACCTACGGACCCGGCGGCGACGATGCGCTCGGGCAGCTGATGCTGCACCTGCTCGGCGCATTCGCCGAGTTCGAGCGCTCCCTCATCCGAGAGCGGCAAGCCGAGGGCATCCGCATCGCGAAGGCCGCTGGAAAGTACACGGGCCGGCAACGCCGGCTCGACGACGACCAGGTCGCTGCAGCTCGAGCGGACATCGCCGCCGGCGTCCCGAAGGCAGCAGTGGCACGCAAGCTCGGCGTCGACCGCACGACCCTCTACCGAGCGCTGGCACTCCCCCAGCCCGACGAGCTCGCCAAGATTGAGCTTTAGAGCGGCGTTGGAACGCCTGCTTGTCGAACCCCTCCGGAGCCGTATTCATCGGATCTACCCACCGGCGGCCGGCGGCGACCGCGCGAGCCAAGCTTTCGAGGCCGGTGCCGAAGTAGCAGTACCCGTGGGTCGTCTCGACCTGCTGATGCGGTGGCATCACCACGAGGCGCCAGTTGAACAGCATCTTCCACACCTCGACCGTGAAAGTCTCCGTCTCCTGAAGCCGGAAGCCGTTCTCCGTCCGCACGATTCGCTCCTCCGCGAAATCGGCCTCCGAGCGCATCCGCCGCTCGAGGTCGTCGAGCACCTCGGCTCGGGTGCGCAGCATCGCCTTCTCATCCACCGTCCCAGTGTCCCGATAGCCGCCCCGTCACCGGACATCTCATCGGGCGGGTCTTACGGGACACTGCAGCCCGCGCTCCTGCGCGGCCCAGTCCGCTCGCCGAAGTGGCGCGGTGAACGACCCCCATGCGGGACGCGCCAATAGCGAGGATCAGCCGACTGGGGTCTGGCTAGGGTGTGGCCATGACCGACTACTTGCCGAAGGTCTGGATCTGCGTCGTCTTCGCATGCTGTTGCGCGTTCCTGGCTCTTGCGTTCCTCGCCAGTGCCGTCCTCGGGCGGTGGCTGTCGCTTGCCTGGGCCGCCCTCGCGATCGGAGGAGTCGTATTCTTTGCGCAACGAGCACAGCGCCTGCACAGGACGAACAGACAGCAGTGAGTACCGCACAACGCACTGGTCCGTTCCTCTACTTCGGGGAGCTCGCTCAGGCAGGCGGCTGGTTAGTCGCAGTGATCGCCGCTTTGGATGCCGTCGTCTGGCGTCGCGAGCTCCGTGCCTGACGCCCTGTCGGCCGGGACGCAGCAGCTCACTGAGCGATCCCCATACGGGTACCTAGCCGCATAACACGGGGAGGCGTGGCTTGTTTCGTAGGCTGAGCGCATGAGGTCAGCACTTCAGAGCGCAGCCGGCGGTGCCCTCATGCTGATGGCCCTCGTCGGCGGTCTGGTATCGCTCGGTGCCGGGTGGATCATCGATGGACGTGAGCCTCCAGCCGTTCAGTGCGAGAGCGGCCCGTACCCGCGAACAGGCGGACCGTTCCACGAAACGACCCGTATCACCGGATCGGTGACGATCTTGCCCCTCGGGGTGGACTGCACCTACGACGTCGACGGAGACGAGGTCGGCCCGCAGACTCTCCGGCACCCGAACGTCCCCGCCACTGCAGGTCTCCTGGGCAGTGCGCTCACTTTCGCTGCTGGAGCAGCGCTCCTCGTCGTCCGGACCGGTCGGACAGAACCCGTCTCTGCCGACTGATGCGCCCGACCACGGCGACTCGCTCAGCCATCCCCCGCCGGGACGAACTATGAGGCGCCGGTCGGCACGGTCAGTCCGGCGCCCATCACAGTGACTGCTGCGAGCAGGGCACCGACCGGGACGGCCCAACGAGGCCGGTAGGCGCCGATGATGAAGGTGCAGAAGGTCAAGAGCGCGCCCACTCCGACGAGTGCGAACCAGCAGGCGAGCGGCCACGCCGGCCCGGCAAGGCAGTCGATGGGCGGGTCGTGAACCTGAAGGAACGTGCTGCGGTAGTTGCCCGTGCAGTCGAGGAAGATCAGCCAGTTCGTCACCGCGCCGAGCCCGGCGAGGACGACGGTGACGATGGCGCCGATGACACCGGTGAAGGCGAGGAGTGTCGCGATGGTGTCAGACGCCGTCGTGTTGACCTGGCGGCTCATGTCCGGTCCCCACCGTCGATCGTTCTGGATGAAGGGGGCTCCGGGTGAACGGGTGCACGGACGAGCCATGCAGTGATGGCCGGCTGAACGAGGGCTCCTGCCGCGAGGAGGAAGAATCCCCACCCCTCGAGAATCCCGATCGCCATGATCAGCACGCCGACGCCAGTCGACGCGCAAGCGCCGATCACGCCCATGACCACCGAGGTGGTCACCGAACCGCGTCGAGCATTGAGGACGAGCTGCGCGTCACGGCGCCGGTCACGATCGCGAAGTCGGATCGCCGGGATCGCGACGACAGCGAGCAGCAACACGAGAGAGAGCCAGGGGAACAGCTCCCACGCGAACGCGTCACGAAGCAGCAGATTCCGCGAAGTCACAAGCACAGCCTAAGGAAGCGGGGGAACACGGCCCACGACGGATCGCGCCCCAGGACGCCGCTACGCGATTCCCATTCGGGACGGCGGCTGTCGCCTCAGCGCAGGGTAACCGCTCGTGCATCGTCAGACGGTTCCAGCGGGAGGCGAACTTCATCGTGGATGGTGGAGGACGGCGGCGCGCCCGCTGAGGAAACTAGGGTGGGAATGCGCCTCGAGTTCGGCGCTACGGAGACCCGGGGCGCTGGCCTGGCTCTCCCTCGACCGTAACGGTCCTCCCCTGCATCGCAGGCATACTCACCTCGATAGGAAATTGGCCGCATGCAGAAACGTCGGGTCAGCCGGGCCACCTTCGCCACCCTCTTCGCCCTCACCTTGGCGGGGTGCAGCGATGCGAACGTTGCAGCACCCTCAAACGCCGTACCGCAGCAGGCAGCAGCTCCGGGACAAGGAACCGAGCCGGCCTGGCCGGATCGTCCCTGTGGCGCCGATCACCTCTCGGCACGGTTCGTGGCCGACCCAAACTTGTCGCAGGCCGGCGCAGAGCGGTTCACGATTGTGCTCACTAATACGTCTGACTGGTCGTGCTCGTACTACGGATGGCCCGGCGCGCTGCTCCTTGATGCGAACGGCGCCGTACTGACCCGCAGCGAACCGATGACCATGGCCTTTTCTCCGGGTGCGCTGGCGCCCGATGAGGCCGCTCACCTTGAGGGACAGCTCACCGCGGCGGATGCGTACGACTGCACGCCGACGGTCCCTACAACCATTCGAGTGGTGTTCGCCGAGGGTGACGATCGCCAGGGCGTTGACGCCTCCACTCCTCTCCTGGTCTGCGATGAGGACCGAACAGAGCTGATGATCGGCCCCTTCCTTCCGGGCTCATGACAGCGCCACAGGAAACTACAGAGCATCCCTCGTATCTCGCCCTGCTGGTACGTCGGTCTTGACGACCGTCGCCCTCACCCGGCCCGGCTAGACCCTTTCAACCCGGGCGTTCTCCCGGTCACGGCCACCTTCGCGACGATCAGATGACGAACCCCGCCTGACGAACGTCCCGCCCCAGTAGTGGCGCCATGTCTTCCCCGCCCGCGAGTCGCCGGGCGGATCAGATGGGCCGCAACCTATGCGCTGGTATCGTTTCCGCTTCGAGTGCGTCTCCCAGTTTGCGCTCCTCCTCGAATTGGACCACATGCTCGCCCTCACGATCGTGACCCCGACCTACAACGAGTCGGACACCATCTCCGACTTCCTTCACCGCTTGGCTGCCGCTGCCGCGAAGGAGCCGGACGTCGCCGTCCGATCTGCGATCGTCGACGACTCGTCTCCCGACGGGACCGCGGACGTCGTTCGTCGACTCAGTGCGGCACTAGCAACTGATAATTTTTCGGTCACCGTGTTGCAGCGCAAGCAAAAGGAGGGCCTTGGAGCCGCCTATAGGTGGGCGTTCCGGAAAATTCTTGGTGAGAGCACTCCACCAGACTTCATTATTCAGATGGACGCTGACCTCTCGCACGATCCAAAATACATCAGCGACCTTCTTCGCGAGGCGCGCGACGGCGCCGATTTTGTTGTCGCTTCACGATACATCCCGGGTGGCGCGACTCCTGATTGGTCGCTCACTCGCCGAGTCTTGAGTCGTGGAGGAAATTTGTATGCGCGCATCTTCCTCCGCTCCCGTTTGACCGATTATACCGGGGGCTTCAACCTCTTCAGCCGCCAACTCCTGGAGCGACTCGACGTCAACACCATCACCGTCGACGGCTACGGATTTCAGATCGCACTAAAGCACAAGGCATCCGTTCACGCGACACAGATCCGCGAGGTACCCATCGTCTTCCTCGACCGCGCAGTGGGTACATCCAAACTTCCGAAAGACACATTGTTGAAAAGCCTCATTCTTGTACCCCGGCTCCGCCTCAGTGAAGGCGAAAAGCGGTGACCAGCTCCATCCACGCGCAGCAGCCGGACGTATTGAAGACGAGCCAGACCAGCAATAACAACAAGCTTAGGCGCTCCCGCCTTCAATGGTTGAGCGGCTTCGCCGGAGAGCTCGCGGCACTGGTAGTGGTCGTCGCGCTCGTTCTCGTTCCCCTGGGACGCATGGCCGGCAGCCTGTGGAGCGCCATTCTTCTCTATAATGGCGACTCTTTGGTCCTACCGCTTCTGTACGAGTCCATCGCGTCGAACGAGCCGTTCGAGTGGGTGTTCTCCTCGCAGCTCTTCTTCTTCCCGGAAGCAATCCTCTACTCTGCCATCGCCTTCTTCTTCGAGGATCCGCGCGCAACCATCATCACGAACTCAGTCGTCAACGTCCTTCTCTTCTACGCCTTCACGCGCCTCATCGCACGTTTCGCCCTCCGCCAGCAGCGCCACCGTCTCATCGAAATCATGTCTTCACTTGTCGCTGTCGGTCTGCTGGTCGCCTTCTGCCTCCTCGAGCCCGAGCCCAATGTGAACGGCTCGGCGATCGCAACCCTCTTCCTGTTCAACACCTACTATCAGGGTGTGATCATCGTGGGCGCTGGCGTCCTCGTTCTCACCCTCTGGGCGCTTCGGGCTACGGCAGGCCGGCGCAGGCGGACCAAGGCCCTCGTTGCGGCTACAACCCTCAGCGCCGTCGTCACGGCCGCCGTCACTCTTTGCGATCCCCTCTACCTCCTTCAGGTGACTGTTCCCCTGGTCGCCGCCTTCACCATCCTCTGGTTCACCCGCCACGTGAACTGGCGAACGTTCGCACTCCTCTGCGGAACAAATGTTGCCGCCGCCCTTTTGGGTCTTTGGGCGAGGAAGTTCTTCCAATCCTTCCTCTCCATTTCTCTTGACAAATACCTCGATATTGAGAAGATTCCGTCGAGCCTCACTCTTCTCGGTAACACACTCGACGAACTGATGGCGACGTCGCTCGGTCTTCTCAAATTGGCTCTCTGGATAAGCCTGATAGCGCTCGCACTTCTTTTCTTCGCGTACGCGCTTTTCGCCCAGAGTCGCCCGCGCCTTCGCCGGACCGTCTCGACCGTCGAACTTTTCATTGGGTCTTTCTCTGCTCTTTCGGCGGTCACCATGACGCTGGCGTTCATTGCGACAGGTTCGCAGACAACTCGATACTTGCTTCCGCTTTTCCTCTTTCCGCTTCTCTCTGCGACGATCGTCGTCCTGCACATCTGGAGGCGGATCGCGCCGCTACTTCGACGCGAGAGTACGCGCCACCGGGTCAACCTCTCGCTCAGATTTGTTAGCGCCGTAGGAGCCGCAGGCATACTCGTAGCAGGCGGAGTTTCAGCTCCGGCGGTATACGCAATGTCAACCGGTGCGGACTACGTTGGTGTGGACTGCTTCAACAATGCAGTCGCAGACACTTCCACATCAGGCGTGGGCTCTTTCTGGGTAACACGACAGTGGGATCTTTACGGCGCCGAACGCGGCGACGTACTGCAAGTGAAACACGATCTCACAGTAGAAGACTGGATGATCAATCTCGCTTCTTACGAGAACGAACGCTTCTCCTACGTCATCGTCGACCCTTGGAACGGAGTCGGAGTGGATTCCATTGCACCGCTCGGTGAGCCGGCAGATGCAACGCAGTGCGGCGACTTCACCATCTACGATTTTGCCGGAACCCCAGGAGAACAGCTTCTGACCGACACAATCGCCGAGAGCACTGAGCAGACTCTCGAGGACCACGGCTTTCGATCTTAAGGCCACTCGTAATTTCCCCGCGATCCTCCTGGCACCCTTTAACCTCGGTTAGCTGTTGCGAACCTACTTGCCGGTCATTTCGGCGGTGTTGGTCGTTATCGGCCTGTGGGCCTCACGTGCGGCGAGGGGCGCAACGCTAGGGCAGGCAGGGACCGCAGCGTACACATTCAAGACCGCGACAATGCTCAGGTGGCAGCTTGAACCAGGAGCTGAGCAGCCATGCCAGTGAGGACGATGAGCCCGACGCCCGTCCACGGGATCCACGCGCTGACCCCGCGCGGCCCGACTTTGAAGAGGAGCGCCGCGATCACAGCCACGGAGACGCCGAGGGCGCCGAAGAAGCCGACCGCCATGCCCGCATCAGCCAGTCCGCGGGCGCAGGGCCTCGCGCTTGCGCACGAATCCGTCGCGAAGCCCATCAGGACACTGCTCAGCATCGTCCACAAAGCGGCCGGTAGGAGCACGACGACACCGAGACCGACCGCCCACCGGTTCGCTCGATCGCTGGCGTCGTCCACGCCCGTCACCGCACGCCCTCCGAACCGACGTCGTCATAGCCCGTTCATCGGGGCGACGACGCTGTCCCTCCTCGGGTAGTCACGCCGTGGTGGATAGGCTCGCAGCAGCCGGTCATCGACTTCCCGTGAGGAGAGAGCTGTGCGCCCTGCCAGAGTGCTTGTCCTAGCCCTGAGCGCTGTGTGCGTCGCGGGAGCCGGCGCAGCGGTGATCGCCAGCCTCGCATCCTCATCGTCGCAGAACGAGGCGATCGCGACGGCACTGATCCCAGACCTCGAGCACCGGAACGCTCAGAGCCTGGTCGAAGGATCGCCGCAGCTCACCGGCCTCGGCGTCCCGGAATCGACCTCGACGCCGGGGCGGCTTGCGGTGATCATGGAGGATGACGCCCGGCTGCGCGTTCAGCGAGACCGCTACCTCGAGCTCGGTGAGTCCTTCACGGCGTTCGAGACCGACGTGTCGCTGGACTCGGTGCAGATCACGGGCGACTCGGCCACGGTGACGTTCACCGAGAGCACGACCCTTCAGCGGAGCCCGTACGAGACAGGCGAAGCGGCTCCGGAGTACGCCTACTCGTTCCCGCAGGAGGCGACGCTGCGCCTACACGCGGGCACCTGGTCAGTCGACACCCTCACCCACGAGACGGCGCACACCCCGGCAGATTTCCCGGAAACCGTCGCACCGGACGCCTCCCCCGCCAGCTGACACGGCACCACTCCCCAGGAGCATCGCCCGGACCTGACCGGTGAACGCTCGAGACACGGAGTGGCGGTGAGCTGCGCAGCAGCATCCAGCTCGGATGACGCTCGGGCAGTGCGCAGGTGGCTCCACTGTGGCGGTGCGGTCGAGAAGTGGGGACTTCGCTGACGCCGCACGCGCCAGACCGGCGGGGAGCCGCCGGTGTCGCCCTGCTCTCGGCCGCGACGCACACCGCGGCCGAGAGCAGCACCCGCCGACTCACCGGCCCGCTAACCCATCCCCCCTACGGGACGCTCTGCAGGGTCTAGGCGCTCTGGTTGATCGGGAAGGTCAGCACAGCGCTCACGGTCGTGACCGTTGCGACGATGAGGAATCCGGCGAGGCCGCCAGCGAGACGACGCGTGCCGAGGCCATCCCAGCTCGAGCGGGCACCGATGATGAGGCACACGAAGGACAGGGCGGCGCCGAGGCCCACGAGAAGGAACCACCCCATGAACAACCCCTCCGGCTGAGCGAAACAGTCGCGAGCAGGGTTGCCTCGGAAGACAAGGAAGTCTCGGTACACCGGGATGCACCACCCGAATGCGAGCACCGACAGGCCAGCCCCTACCGCCCCGAGAACACCGCTGACGAGCGCGCCGACAACACCGACGACCGAGAGCGCGGGCGCAGCAGCGGCGAACCGCTTCGGAGTGACGTCTTCGACCAACGGTCTGCCCTAGACGCCCTTGCTCGCGTAGCGCTGCTCACTGTCGATGGGCCCGAGGTGCAGAATGCTCCCTCTGCCGTCACAGAGCGGAAGAGCACCTGTCTCGATGCGCTTAGCGGCGGAGGCCCCTGGAATAGTCACCTCGAGCGCTTCGGCGTCCACGCGCTGCTCGCAGGAGGCGATCGTATCGGGTGAGTCGTCCCAGAAGACCCACGAGTACGCAGACGCCCCGGGTGCGAGCTCGACCGGGACGTCTTCGACGTCGTTGAGGTCGAAGTGGTCGACGGTCGTGACCGCCGCGCCGGCGGAGCCGATCGCGGCCGGCTCGAGGTATCCGACGAGCGGACAGGGCTGCGGACCCGCGTTCGTCAGGACGAAGTACCCGCTGCGCCCGGAGCCGATTTGAGCCTCCAGGCTCACGGTAATTGCGTCCTGGCAGGCCGTCGCCACCGCTGCGGGCGTCTGCGAAGGACTCGGAGACGGCGGGATCACCGTCGCAGTCGGTGTCGATGCCGCGGCGGATGCCGACGGCGACGAATCGGCGCCCGTTTCCGCTGTTTCGCCCGCGCCGGTGCAACCCGTGAGGACGAGAAGGAGCGCGGCTCCCGTGACGAGGGCCGCACGTGCGCGGTGGATCAGCATGACCGAACACTAAGGGACCGGAACCGCCGATCGAACGCAGTCGAGTCGACATGCTCGTTGCGCGATCGTCTACAGAGTGCGCGCCAACAGAGCACCACTTCGCGCCGGGCTCACCACGGAGTTCCACGGCCGACGAGGATCCGTGATGTGAGGATCAGCATCGATGGTGAGCACTACCTACTTCTGCGGAGCATCCTCTGGGCCGAGACGCCGGGCGTCATCGGGGTCTACAGCTGCGCGGAGCGAGCTCAGGAAGCGGCGCGGGACATGGCGGGCGCACCACCCGGACCCGATCGGTGGGTCCTCGAGATATGGAGCGGCGGCGAACGGCTCAGCAGCGTTCAGCTCGACTGACGCTCGGGCAGTGTGCTGGTGGCTCTACTGTGGCGGTGCGGCCGAGAAGTGGGGACTTCGCTGACGCCGCACGCGCCAGACCGGCGGGGAGCCGCCGGTGTCGCCCTGCTCTCGGCCGCGACGCACACCGCGGCCGAGAGCAGCACCCGCCGGCATAGCGGCCCGGTGAACGATTCCCTTACGGGACAAAGATCTGGAGCTTCATGAGGCGGGCCACCTTGGTGTCGGTCCCGCGTTCTAGATTCATCCCAACGAAAGGGAGTGCCGATGTCATCAGAGGCGTACCCGTTCCCGGTCGCGCTTTCGCGCTTGGGGAACGGTGACAGTCGAGAGACTCAGAACAGCCGGGCGATCAGGTGGGTGTTGCAGCAAGACGCTGGTCCAATCGTTCTGGTGACGCCGCGTCGAGACTTCTCCTGTCAGAGCCTGAGGGCACTGGCAGCTCGAGCCGACGTCACCCATCTCACCTGGCGGGGCTTTTCGCCCACAGCGCTCACGGGCCGCAGAGCCGTCCATGCGTGGCCAGCTCGCGAGCACCTCAACGACCTTTGGGGCGTGCGAGCGACAGCACTCGTTGTGATCGAGTGGAACGAGTCTCATAGCACCGAGTGGATCGAGGACGCCGCACCCGACCTCTTACTGCCCAGCGGGACGCAGCGAGCACCTGCCGTTGCCGTAGATCTGCCCGCGGATCTGCCCGACGACGTGGTGTCGATTCTGACGAGCACGGCTCGGTGGGCGGCCGGCTATTCGGAGGGACTCAAGTGGAACGAGGAGGACAAACTGAAGGCCGACATGATGAGTCGACCTGCACGATGGGCTGAGGTGACCGTCGACCAGGTGCGCGCGAAATGCCGCGAACTAGGGATGCAGCCGAAGGACGTCGATACGATTGCTGGTCTCGTTCAGCGCCGGAAGGATGGGCGCCGCTTCAACGTGCGAAGCTCGTACCGAGACTTCCACTATGGAGGTTAAGCGTAACGATGCGTCGGCGAGCGGCCTTGGCTGGGGTGGTGACCGCTTCATCGACGCCTGCTAGCTCGACGACCCGGGCAACCTCGACATCCGGCCGACGAGTCCGCCGA
The DNA here is from genome assembly GCF_002930975.1 of Rathayibacter sp. AY1A3. NCBI lineage: Bacteria > Bacillati > Actinomycetota > Actinomycetes > Micrococcales > Microbacteriaceae > Rathayibacter > Rathayibacter sp. AY1A3. Next base: position 56,557 of record NZ_PSTO01000016.1, read on the forward strand.
TGATGCGGCTCTGGCTGTCTCGCACTGCTGACGGGACTCGCCTCTGAGCACACTGCCTGGTTGAGCGTTGAGGGTCAGGCGTGAACCGCGGGCTTCCTGTGCGGTGTCGGAGCTCGCCGGTACCCTGGGACCGTGCCGACGAGGCCGCTAGAGAGGACGACGATGGCTAAGACAGTGTTCTACAGCTTCCACTACGACAACGATGCGTGGCGAGTGCAGCAGATCATCAACATGGGTGCTCTCGAGGGACAGCCGCTGCTCAACTCCCAGGAGTGGGAAGAGGTGAAGAGGAAGGGTGACGCAGCGATCGAGAAGTGGATCGACGACAAGATGGCTTACAAGAAAGCCGTGATCGTGCTGATCGGCTCGGAGACGGCGGATCGTCGCTGGGTGGATTACGAGATCCGTAAAGCGTGGGATGCCAAGAAGCCGCTGATCGGTATCCGTATTCACGGTCTCGCCGACTCCTCGGGCAGTACCGATTCCGCTGGAGCCAACCCCTTTGCGAAGGTTTCGCTGAAAGATGGAACCAAGGTCTCCGACTATGTTTCGGTGATCACGCCCAGTGGTTCCACCAGCAAGGATGTTCACGCTGACATCAAGGCGAACCTGGCCACCTGGGCCGACCAGGCGTACGCACGCGCATGAGTACGGCCGGTGGGGAGGAGGGCTGCCCCTTCTGCGAGATTGTCGCTCGTGAAGATCCGGACGCCCGCGAGGTGTACCGCGACGAGCACACGGTCGCCTTCTTCCCCACCGAGCCCGCTGTCTTGGGCCACACGATGGTCATCCCTCGGACACACGTCTCGGACATTTGGCAGCTCACCGAGGATCAGGCCGGTCACCTCAGCGTCGCCGTGGTGCGCATCGCCAGCGCTATCCGCGACAGCTTGCATCCGGACGGGTTAAATCTGATCCAATCGAACGGCGAAGCGGCAAGCCAAAGCGTCATGCATGTCCACGTGCATCTCGTGCCCCGGACCGTCGGTGATCGGATCGGACGCATCTGGCCTCCGGAGAGCGACTACAGCGAAGCGCAAAAGGACGACGCGTGGGAGACGTTACGGGAGGCGTGCCGAGTCATCGGCAGTGAAGCCAGAGCAACAGAGCCGCCCCAACCAACAGCGTGACGCCGTAGTAGTCGCGCACTGACCACGACCAAACGACTTTTCCCCATCCGATGGCTTCGAGGTCCGCTGCGCTCAGAGTCTTGCAGTACGCGGTGGCGTTCATCTCGTAGACCGCGACGGTTCCGGCTCGGGCGGCATCGAAGAGCAGTCGGTACTTGCGCTCTTCACGCAGGTAGCGGGTATCCACGATCGCGAACAGCAGCACCGCGAACATCCCCAAGAGCGCGACGATCGCGGACGACTTGGTTCCGGCGTATCCATAAGTGGCGATCGCGATCGTAAGCGCCCACCCTTTGGCTACCGCGGACGCCGAAGACATCCGGCTGATGGCGTTTTGGATGAAATCCAGGTGCTGGCGGCGAGCGTCGGAGTAGTCGGGTGTCTTTCCTCGCCTCATCACTGCCCCTCACCTCGGTCCGGGTCAGCCTAACGGCGCCATCGACGGCGAGCTGACCCGGACGGGTCAGCGACCTACGCCATCAGCACGCACACCGCGGGACACTGACCGCGCGGGAACACTCGTGGACACGTCCAGCCCGCGGTGGGAGGGCGAGGGCATGTCGAAGCCTCGGACGAAGCTCGCGCGTGCCGCGCTGATCAGCAACGGCATGGTGTGGTTCGGGCTGTCGCTGATGCTCTTCTCCATCGCCGGCGAGCAGACCTACGCGGCATTCACCGGGACGTGGTTGAACGTCCTCGGGTGGGCGCTCATCGTCCTCGTCGCGGCGGGCCTGACGGTTGTCGGTGTGATCGAGAACCGGAACATTCGGGCAGGGAAGAAGTACAAGCCGCGTCCTCGGAGCTGACCGCCGCTCGAGCACGCGCGGCCGTTCCGCGCGTGACTGGGGGGTCGAGGGGGCTTTCCCCCTCGTGCGGGCCGGTCCGATTCGGGTCGGCCCGCGCACGCGCTCAGAGGGTGAGCGTGTGCAGGATCAGGACGGTGGAGCTGATGGGCTGTCCAAAGTCGGTGTAGTCGAGGGTCGCGCGGCGGTTGCTGATGAGGTCGAGGGCGACCAGCTCCTCCTCGGACTCATCGCTCATGCCGCCCGGATCGTCCTCCCACTCGCGGAGGGTCTGACGGTCGGCGTCGAGGACTCTCCACAGTCCCCAGACGTGGGCGATGGGGCCGGTCGTCTCGTACTTGAAAACGAGGGCGGTCGCGGTGGGCCAGCCGTGCGCGGCCGCGGCGACGATCAGCGCTCGCGCGGCCGCGGCGATCGCCTCGGGGTCGCCGGCGGCAGTGGCCGCGGCGACGGCGGCTTGCGCGTCGCGCAGCGCCGGGGTGTGTCCCCACACGTTGACGTCGACGGCGGGAGTCGTAGTGGTGGTCATGGTGGGCCTTTCTGCAGGAGTCGGGAGCGGGGGGGGGGGGTGCGGGGACCGGCGGATGCCGGTCCCCGCGAAGCGGCTAGCTGATTCCTGCGGCGTCAGCCGGGGTGCTCTCGCCGGTGACGACCTGCTCGACCGGGGAGAGCGCGTACCCCCACGCGGCGAGCTGGCGGAAGTGGGCGGCGGCGCGCTCGTCGCCGCGTCGCCATGACTCCTTGCTCGTGTTCGCCTCCTGACCTCCGAGCACGACCGCCAGCGCGACCAGCCGGGCCTTCGCGGGGTTGGCCTCGACCAGCGCGGCGAGGGCGTCGGTGCGGTAGCCGGAGGGGCGGTCGATGCCGAGCAGCGTGTGGGCGAGGTCGCTGCCGTTACTCATCCCGGACGACACCGCGAACCGGTGAGCGGTGAGGCCGAGAGCAATCACCCGCCCCGCGTCCTTCGGGAGGGTCTTGCGGGAGAGGAACGTCGCGAGCCATTCGCGACGGACCGTCTCGGCGGCAGTCCACGCCTTGTTGTTGGCGATGAGCACCTTCCGCTCGGCGGACTTCTCGACGCGCTCCTCCTCCGCCTCCTCGGGGGTAAGCGCGGCGGCGGGCACGTCGCCGCGATAGGCGTAGGTGAATCCGGCCTCCGTGGGCTCCTGCACGAAGTGGGTCACCTCGATGTCGCCGTTCCAGCGGGTGTCGATGAGCGCGCCGCGGATCGGGATCGCGGCGATGTGCTCGGCGGTGACCTGCGCGTCGTCCGCGGTGCGGAGCTTGCGGAGGGGCACCCACGGGCTGCCCTCGCCGTAGGCGGCGGAGCGGGTGAGGACCTGGAAGCCGTTCGCGATCTGCTCCTGCTCGACGGCGGCGAGGCGGGCCTTCTCCGCGGCGTCCTCGCGGAGGCTCTGCGCGGTGTGGTCGAACTGGGCCGGGTCGTTGGTGGCGACCTCGACCAGGTGGGCGCGGGCGACGGCGTCGTCCTCGAACTCCAACAGCACCGCGGCCTGGTCCAGGGTCAGCTCGTGCTCGTGGAGCACGGACGTGACGGTTGCGGACTCCGCGACTGCGAGGCCCTTCTTCACCGCGTCGGTCTTGGTGCCGGTGCGCTTGGCGATCGCTGCGGCGGTGACGCCCTCGAACGCGAGCTGCGCCCACGCGGCGGTGCGGTCCGCGACCGAGAGTTCGGCGCGCTGGTCGTTCTCGATGATCTGCTGAACGATCCGGTCGGCGGTCGTCTCGTCGCCCTCCACGACGTAGACCGGGATCGTGGGCACTCCGGCCTCGCGGGCGGCGAGGGTGCGGCGCTGTCCGGCGCGGACGATGACGTTGCCGTGCTCGTCGCGGCGGGCGAGGACCGGGGTGATGACGCCGTTCTCGCGGATCGACGCGATGAAGTCCTTCGTCAGCGGGGCGCTGGTTCGGACGTTCGCCTCGATCACGAGGGTGGTCGGGTCGATGTGCTGAACGGTCCCGGTTCCGGTGGTGATAGTCACGATGGTTTCTCCTTGATCGGTGTGCGACCATGAAGGTGACAAGTCCCGTGGTTCTAGACCAACTACGGGGCTTTTGTCGTCTTCCTGATCGTTTTTCTTTGCCTCTCCGGCGAGTGAAAACCAATTGAGTGGAGTCGGCGGAGTGACGCCGATCACGGGCGAAACAAGCCCGAAGGGCGCGTCCGGGATCGGTGGCACGCAGCCGACGGAGCGAGATAGGTTGAAACCGCGGAGAGGTGAAGAAAACCTAGAAACGCGCCGCGCAGCGGCTCCCGGCGGCGGTGCTCCGTCACCGCTGCGCGAGCGCAGCTCGCGCCCCCGACCGGGGAGACGGGTGTGGCCTTCGCCGTATACGCGACCGCGGTTCCGTCCAGCGCGAGACTGCGGCCTGTGGCACTGTGTGCAGATGATGATGTGGCGTGAGACGGCATCAGCCGAAGCGCAAGAGGATCTCGACGGCCTTCTCGATCTGACGATGACTCGCGCCGTTGAGGCTCTCGGAAAGCGCGGCGAGCTCGGCCCGTTCTCCGCCTCGATCGACACCGACGGGCGCAGCGTTCTGAGCATGGTGGAGCCGGAGCCGGGTCGCGGGAACAACTCGTCCCAGGCGGACCTCGACGAGCTCCGGCGTGCGAGCAGAGAGAACCGGCAGTCGTTACGGGCGGTCGCGTACGTCAGCGTGGTCACGATCAGCGGGAGCGGTGATGCCATCCGAGTCGAGTCGGAACATCGGGAGGGCATCGCGCTGGTGGTTCTTGTTCCCTACACCCGGCTTCGTCTTCGCAAGCAACTGAAACTCGGCGAGATGCGCCTGCAGGCCGGCGTAGTCGACATCTGGGCGCCGGAGGTCTGACTTCCTCGCGACCGATGACCACGCATGACCGCGTGTCCCAGGAGGAACGCGATGCCGAGCGTGAGCCAGGCGAGCAAAGGACCTGCCGCGTAGCGGCTCCCGCCGGCGGTGTTCCGTCACCGCTGCGCGTGCGGAGCTCGCGTCCCGCCTCCGGCGGAACACGGGGGAGCGCGAGGGGGTCGCCCCTCGTGGCCGGCCCGAAGGCCGGCCCCTCCCCCGCGCTACTCTGCGGGCGTCAGGAACGCGATCAACGCGGCGGCCTCGGCGGTGCCGTCGTCGTAGACAGGCATCCCGCCGGGTCCACACTCCCCCGGCAGTCCGAGCGTGTTGCGGGTGTGCGTGAGGATCTCCACGTCGGTCGCGGTGGCGTTCTCCGGGTCCTCGTCGCGGCTGGTCGCGAGGATGAGGGCGAGCTGGTCGGCGCTCGCGCGGCCGGTGTCGGTGCGGGTCATGGTGTGGTCCTCTCAGCGGTTCAGGAACGGGGCGACGCGGCGGATCGCTGCGCGGCGGGCGTGGGCGACGCAGTGGCGGAACGAGCCGCTGGTGATGCCGTGCAGCTGGTCGGAGTGCCACGCCTCCCAGACGCCGGACTTGCGGAGGGTGACGTGTACCGAGGGCGTCGTCGTGGGGTCGGTGCCTACGACGCGGACGTCGACCGCGCGGGTGTTCGCGAGCGTGAGGTAGGTCTTCGCGGTGGTCTGCAAGTCGGTGATGGTCTGCATGGTGTGGGTGCTCCCTCTGACTGATCGTTTTTCTTTGCCTCTCCGGCGGGGAAAACCGTTTGAGTGGAGGCGGCGCAGTGACGCCGATAGCGGGCGAAATAAGCCCGCAGGGCGCGTCCGCTAGCGGTGGCACGGAGCCGGTGGAGCGAAATAGGTTGAAACCGCGGAGAGGTGAAGAAAACAGGTGGAACGGGCCGCCTCGCGGCCTCCGACCCGCGGCGCTCCGTCGCCGCTGCGCGAGTGCAGCTCGCGCCCCGGAACGGGATCACGCCTGAAGAACGACAATTGCCGATTAGGGTCGAATCTGTCGTTTATATACGCCCCTGCATTGGGGTCAAGGCCTGGGTCATCGATACGTGCCTCTGTTACGAAGTATGCGGACACATACTTTTCGACGACCGGAGCCCGCATGCTCGCCACCGCACGACCCCAGACCCGAGCCACCGCTCCCGCCGTACTGCTCGATCACGCGACCCTGCCCGCGTTGCCGATGGACTCGGATCGGGTGCTCGTCATCCGCGCCGCGTCGGGCGATGACCGCGCGTTCGCGGCGATCGTGAACCGCTACTCGCGTCTGCTGCGAGCGATCGCGTCGCGAACCCTCGGAAGCTCCGCCGACGTCGATGACGTGGTGCAGGAGACGTTCCTCGCCGCATGGACGCACATCGACAACGTGATCGACGGGGACACGATCGCCGGCTGGCTGGCGACCACGACCCGCCGGCGCAGCATCGACTGCCTCCGCGCGCCCGCATCCGCGCGCCGGTCGGAGCTGAACGAGGAACTGCCGGCGCTCGAAAAGGACGACCCCGAAGCCGCCGGCCGATGCGCCGTTCTCGCGGCGGACGCTCGGCGGGTGCTCGAGAAGCTGCCGGTGCTGCAGCGTCGCTGCTGGGAGCTGCGGCAGCTGCACGAGCTCAGCTACGACGAGATCGCTCTCGACCTCGACCTAACCCCAGCTGCTGTGCGCGGGCTCCTCGCTCGTGCTCGACTGCTGATGGCAAGCGAACTCGCCCACTGGCGCTGACCAGCGCGAGGAACGAACACAGCCGCTCCCCCAAGCGACCGCTTCAGGGGGGGAGTGTGAGGGGATCGCCCCTCACGGGCCGGTGACGCCAACCCACTTGCTCGAGCGAGTCGTATCGGCGCAGTGCGCGGCGATCGCGGAAGTGCGCGCGTCGATTCCGGAGGATCACGTCATCCTCTACGTGCTCCGGATCGCGGACGGCTCGAGTAGAGCACCGGGCGGCTCCAAGCCACTAGCGTTGCCATCCAGTCCTGAAGGTGATGGTTCCGTGATGGCAACAGCGTTGAAGCTCGTCGGGAAGTCAGTAGCGTTCGTCGCTCGCGTCGTGGGCGCGGCGGTGTCCGCCGGACTGGCCTCCCTCGGTGTGGGCAGTTATCAGCAGCCAAATCCGGGGCCGCCGCCCTCGACCACGGACAATCGCGAATATCGCCCGTAGAAGAAGATCATCGCGGTGACGTCGGCCTCGGCGATCGCGGAAGTGCGCGCGGCGATTCCGGAGGATCACGTCATCCTCTCCGCGCTCCGGATCGCGGACGTCTCGGAGTAGGGGCTCAGGCCGTCCCGGCGAGGAGTGCGACGGCCGCTGCGGAGAAGAGAACAACGGCAGCCAGGAGAGCGCCGCGGGCCCGAGCGCGCTTGTCGACCGCGACCTCGGACACTTGCGCGGAGTGGATCTCGGAGTCGCGATACAGCGGTACGGCACCGGCGACGACGAGCGCGGCACCTGTCACGGCCAGCAGCAGAGCGATCCCGTCCCACATGCCGACCAACTTACTCAGCCGCGGGGGCGGCGCTGCGGCGGGGTGCGCGCTGGGTGGTTGTGGTGACGACGGCGGTCGCGCGGGTGAGGTTGGGGCCGATGGCGTCGGCTTCGAGGACGCGGCCGGTGCGGCGGTTCTCTCCTTCGCCCCAGGCGACGGTGCGCTCGTAGCCGACGACGATCACGGCGTCTCCCTTGTGGAGGGAGGCGAGCACGTGCTCGCCGAGTTCGAACTTCGCTTCCACGTAGTGCGTGGTCGGGGCGTCGTGCGGGGTCCACTCCCCCGCGCGGTACTCGCCGGTGTTCTCGATGACGCGCAGCTTCACGATCTGCACGCGGCCCGCCTGCACGGCCTCGGGGTCCGCGGCGAGGTTGCCGGTGATGGTCCTGGTGCTCATCTGTCGTCTCCTGCTCGTGCGGTTGGTGGGTCCCGTCGACGTCGACGGGTTCTCGATCGCGACCGCGGCCGCCGGGGTGTCGGTAGGGGGTGTCTCGATGCCCCAGGACGCCAGAGCGTCGCGGCGGGTGACTTCGACGGGCGGCTCGGACAGCGCTCTGCGCTGTTCGAGCTCGGCGCGAGTGACGGTGAGGTCCGGGACGCGGCGCTCGTCGCCGTAGGCGAGGCGGTAGAGCCGGTCGGCCTCGTTCTCCAGCCAGTCGACTTCGCCTTGCCGGTCGGCTTGTCCGGCGAGGTACCCGGCCCGGTAGTCGTCGCCGGTGATGTTCGGGCCGGTCATGCGGCGTGCTTCTCGATGAGGTCGGGGCGGAACCCCGACCAGTGGTCCTGGTCGCTCGCGACGACCACGGGGGCGGCGGAGTAGCCCAGCTCCTCCGTGACGTACGCGAGCGCTGCGGGGTTGGTGGTGATGTCGACGGTGGTGTACTCGATGCCCTTCTTCTCGAGCACCCGGTAGGTCATGGTGCACTGCACGCATGACGGCTTCGAGTAGACGGTGAGCATCAGTCGTCCCAGCGGTCGCCGCGGTGCGGGTCGTGCTCGTCGTTGACCGGGGACCAGGCATGCAGCTCGGCCCACTTCTCGGCGGCGTCGGTGTGTCCGGCCTGGGTGAGGAGGTCGATGATGCCCGTCGCGCGCCAGCACGGCAGCGTCGGGGCGATCGCTTCCGTGACGGCCGGGTCGGAGAGCGTGGCCGCGAAGGCCTCCACGGCCGCCTGGTAGGTCGCCGCCGGGTCGGGCGTGGTCTGCTGCTGCTCGCTCATCGGTGGGTTCCTTCCGGGGTGTGGGCGTCGCCCTCGTCGTCGTCGCTCGCGTGCTCCGCGATCCACAGGTCCGCGGCCTCATCTCGTCCGAATGCTCGCAGGAGTCCGGCCAGCGCGTCGACCTCGGCGCAGCTGAGTCGCACGGCCAGCTCGTCGGCGGTGTCTCCGTGGGAGAACACGGACGCGAACTCGGCCACCGCGCCCCAGAGGGTCGGCTCCTCGGCCGTGGGGCTGGTGGTGATGGTGTCGGACATGGCGTTTGCTCCTCGGTGGTGGTGTGGGTCAGGATTCGGTGCGGGTGAGGGTGTCCACGAACATGACGCCCTCGGGGCCGGGGATCGTGGCGGTGTGTGCCAGCGCCCACCCGCCCCGTGCCAGACCTGTGAGGTCGACGTCGCGCTCGGCGATCCGGCGCAACTGGCTCTGCATCCCGTCCTCGTTCGCGGCCGGGACGAAGGTGCTGACGGTGGTGATCTGCTGCATGTTCTTCCTCTTCCTCATCGTTTTTTTGCCGTGATTCTCAATCACATTTGTCAAGCCAGCGGGGGTGGTCTGGCTCGATCGTTCTTCCTTCTCTCCCAGCGTTTTTTGCCTGGAAGGCACGTAGTGCCGAGCAGGGTCGGAGGCGGGAGCGCAACCCGAAGGGCGGCGGAGGAGAGGTTGTCGGCGCGATGTGAGGGAGCGCAGCGACCGCGTGCCGAGAACCTCGGAGGAGCCGGCCGCGCAGCGGCTTGCGTGGACGCCGCAGGCCCGTACGCTGCCGAAGGCTTCCAGGCAAAAAATGCGCACAGCGCTCAGCACCGCCGCCGGCCGGAGGTCGGCGTCCGCTCGGGTCCGTGAACCACGACGGTCATCGCGGCAGAACCCTCCGCAGCGAGTTGACATCGCCGGGAATGAACACGTGCTCGACTCGTCCGCTCCTGATACCCAGCAGCGCTGGGCTTGTGCGACTCCGCTCCGATCAGTTCGATTCAACCTGGGAACGACATGAAGCGGTGTCGGAACACGGCCACAGACTGCCGCGGTCCACAGTTCCGGCCGAAGTCGACCTTGGAGTGGCCGCCGTCGGACTGTCCTATAAAGCTGATGTTTTCTCGGACAATCGGAGGCAGAGCTCTTCCCTCCACGAAGGAGGGGCGTTTTCGAGTTACGCCTTGGGGCGTCGGCTTCGCTGGAGGAGGGCCTTGCGTCGTGCCGGCTCCTTGGTGGGCAGGAAGATGACGAGGAAGTCCTCGATCTTCTTCACCATGAATCGGAGTCCGAAGTAGCTCGTGAGGCACACGAGCGCGACGTTGGGGTCCACCTCCTTCAACAGCATCTCGAGCAGCGAGTTCAGCAATGTGACCTCCGCGGGGTGAACGCGCGAGCGCGTTCCGATGACACCGGGCCGGATGGCTCGGTGAGCTGGCGCTGCAGACGTCGCGCGGACGTCGGCAGGAGAGGAGGGGGCCAGGAGAGCGGCGCGTGCTCAGATCCCGGCCGGGCATGAAAAAAGCCGGCGCGAGGCCGGCTTGGGCATGAAAAAAGCCAGCTCGGTGGCTGGCGTGATTTTTGGTACGAAGAACTTGGGTCCAGTGTGCAGCTGTTTCAGCGGGAGCGCAAGTGCCGTCACCGTTCCCTGGCGGTCTGCGTGCTCGTTCGCCTCGGCCTCGCTGAAGCCGCCTGCCGCGCGAATGCTCTCCCAGCGATCTTCTCGCCTCGTTGAACGTCCGCGACTGCTGTGTCGTGTCCTCGGTGGGGCCACCTCGGCCCCCGCACTACAGGAGGCATCATGCTCAAGCGAATCGCGACCACTGTGACGACTGCGGCGTTCGCCGCCGTCCTTCTCGCCGGATGCTCGACGGCCGCCGGCTCGGCCGCCTCGTCGGAAGCGCCGGCCGACAGCCCCTCCGCCACCGCGACGGCCTCCTCCACCGCGACCGCCTCCGCTGAGACGGCGGCTCTCACGACGGCGTCCTCGCCGCTGGGCGAGATCATCACGGACGAGGCCGGCTACACCGTCTACACGTTCACGAAGGACACGCAGAACTCGGGCAGCAGCAGCTGCTACGACGAGTGCGCCACGACCTGGCCGGCCGTGTCGGCGTCCAGCACGACCGCCGCGGACGGGATCACCGGAGAGGTCGGCTCGATCACGCGCACCGACGGGACGACCCAGCTGACCGTCGACGGATGGCCGGTCTACCGGTTCGCGAAGGACACCGCGCCGGGCCAGGTCAACGGGCAGGGTGTGAAGGACGCCTGGTACGTCCTCCTCCCTGACGGCACGATGAACAAGGAAGCCGCGGCCATGAGCACCTCCACCCCGGCGTCCTGATGCGACGGCGACCCGTCCCCGCGGGCAGCGAAGCGCATCGCCCGGACGGGTCGCCGGTTCTCGACAGGCAAGGACGGAAAGGGATGACCGGCAGTGATCGCAGCAACCGAGATGAGGGAGCGCGCCGTGGCGCTTCGAGGCGGTGAGCACTGTGCCCCGCCCCGTCGATGAGCTCCTGGCCGCGCTGTACGAGAGTCACGGCCCGGCGTTGCGGCGCTTCGTGCAGAACCTCACTCGGAACGCGGCTCTGACGGAGGACGTCGTGCAGGAGACGATGGTCCGGGCCTGGCAGCGCCCGCAGGTCCTCGAACGCGACGCCGACGCCGCTCGCGCGTGGCTGTTCACCGTCGCCCGCAACCTCGTCATCGACGACGCCCGCTCCGCTCGGAGCCGACGCGAAGTGCCGGCGAAGGACGAGGACGGCGGCGGCGCCGTCCCCGATCGCACCGACGCGGTCCTGGACAGCATCCTCGTCGCCGACGCTCTCGCATCGCTGTCGGTGGAGCATCGTCAGATCGTGGTGGACGCGTACTTCCTCGGACACACCGTCCCCGAGATCGCCCGCCGGCACTCCATCCCCGAGGGAACAGCGAAATCCCGATTGCACTACGGACTGCGCGGACTGCGACTGGCTCTGCAGGAAAGGGGCGTCACCCGATGAACGACCACCACGGAAGCTCTGCGACGGAGGACGAGTACCGCGACTGGGACGCGTCCTACGTCCTCGGCGCTCTCCCCGCGGATCAGCGACTCGAGTACGAGCAGCACCTCAGCGGCTGCGCGGACTGCCGCGCGGCCGTGGCAGAGCTGGCAGGACTGCCCGGCATCGTCGGTCGCCTCTCCGTCGAGGACGCTCTCGCCATCAGCGCATCGGACGACGGCGACGACGCGCCGCCGTCGATGGTGACGCTGCCCGCCATCGCCCACCGTGTCCGGACGCACCGACGTCGGCGCCGGCTGGTGACGTCCCTCGCCGTCGCGGCCGCCGTCACCGCCTCCGTCTTCGGAGGCGTCGCTCTCGGCACGGGCATCGCGGGCGCTCCCGTGGCGAGCGAGGCGACCCTCGAACCGATGGACCCGATCGCGGCCGATCCCGCTCTCGCTGCGGACATCCAGGTCGAGGGGAAGCCGTGGGGCACCCGGCTGGAGTGGAGCTGCACCTACAGTGGTGACGCGCCCGCCGACGCGGAGTACGAACTCGTGATCACCCGCACAGACGGCAGCACGACCACCGTCGCCACCTGGACGGCGGCCGGGAAGCGCGCCGTCGACCTGGCGGCATCCACGGGCATCGCCCGGTCGGAGATCACCGGCGTCGACATCAGGGTCCGCGGCACGAACTCCCCCCTCGTCCGCACCGACACCTGAGACACCATCCACCCGCAGGAGACACCGACACTGCCCGCGGTGCCGCGGACACCGGACAGGAGCAGACCATGAGCACCGAGACCACGCCGCTGCACATCACCCGCGAGGGCCCTAGAAGCTTCATCGGCCGCAACGCGCGAGGAGCCGAGGTCCGCATCGGCGGGTCGGAGGCCGACGGTGTGTTCTCGCCCGGCGAGCTGCTGCACCTCGCCCTCGCCGCCTGCGGCATGCTCTCCTCGGACCACATCCTCGCCAGCCGGCTCGGAGCCGACTTCGAAGCGACCACCGACATCACCGCGACCAAGCCCGAGGGTGAGGACCGCTACGACTCGATCACCGCCGTGATCCGCGCCGACCTGTCGGCGCTCGATCCCGAGCGGATCGCCTCACTGTCCGAGCGCACCCGCCGGGCGGTCGACCGTCAGTGCACCGTCGGCCACACGCTCGAGCACGGCGCGGCGTACACCGTCGACATCGTGGACGACCAGGCCGTTCCCGTCAGCGGTCCGCGGACGGGGACCGTCTGAGATCAGCGCCTCATCGGTCACGAGGACCGGTGCCGACCGAGCCGCGGACGTCTGCCTTCGGTGCCGTCAGTCTGCGACTCGCCGACCGGATCCGAGACGATTCGCGAGGCGGAGCGCGTTCACGGAGCGGAGGTGCTGGTCGGCGCGGTGACGTCCGTTGGCCGGTGAGGGGTGCGGTGCCGCGAGGACGGGGACGACTCGGGGATCATCGTGCAGGGTCAGGTGGCGCATGACCCCGTCGAGCGCCACGGTCCCGTAGGTGACGACGGCGTCGAGCGCGGGCAGCAGCTCCAGCAGCTCACCGAGCGCGAGCCGGCCCTGCTCGATGTCCGCGGGGCGGATGCGGCCAGGGATCTCCCACGGGATGAGGTTCCATCGGAGGTAGTGGTCGCGGGGGAGTCCGGACTCGATGCGGGCCGCCCGGAACGCGGCGGCGGTGGGCCCGAGGTTGTCTTCGCTGCAGACGGCAGCGGATCCCGCGGCGATCGTCCGAGGGCCGGGTGACTGCATCAGCACCAGGACGCGACTGGCGGTGCCGCCGGAGCGGGGATCGAAGCCCGGAACGAAGCGTCCGGTCGCGTCCGCGGTACTCCGCCAGGTCTCGGCGAGGGCGTTCAGGGTTCGGATGTCCACGATGGTCCTCGATCCCGGTCAGGCCGGTCGCGGTGGTGCGAGCAGGGTGCCGCGGATCACGGAACCGTGGAAGGTGCGGGCGGCGACGATGATCCACGCGGCGACCAGGCCGACGTAGTAGAGCACGGCGAGGCCGGCGACGACCGTGAGACCGGAGTGCAGGGCGAGGCCGTTCAGTCCGGTGACGCAGGTGCCGACGGGGAACGTGAACGACCACCACGTCAGACTGAACGGCAGGTGCTCCTTCGCGGTGCGGAGGGTGATCGCGAGGGCGATGACGGTCCAGAGCAGCGCGAAGCCGAGCATCGCGAAGCCGTACACCAGAGCCACGACCAGCAGCGCACGCGCTGTGCCGGCGTCCACGACGGTGGGCGCGTTCGAGGCGAGCAGATTCACAGCGGTGATCGACTGTCCGACCGGACCGAGGACGATCCACAGTGTCGGCACCATCCCCGCCGCTCCGACCTTGTGCTGCGCGAGCCGGTTCCAGATCAGGGTGATCACCACCAGCGACGCGATCAGGCTGAGGCCGAAGAAGCCGTAGCAGGACCACAGGAGCGTCTCCCGCGCTTGCCCGGCGGGCGCGTACGGCAGCAGCAATGCGCCGGTGGAAGCGGACACCATCGGCGGAACGATCGGCATCAGCCAGCCGCCGAACGCCGAATCGGGCTTGTTCTCATGCCGGGTGAACGCGAGGTAGGGCACCAGGACCGCCGTCACCAGCCCGCCGAGAGTCCCCGCGGTCCAGAGCACCCAGTCGATGGTGACAGCGGCGGGCAGGCCGATCCAGTCCTTGCCGAGGAGGAGGGTTCCCGCGCCGACGGTGAGAAACGCCATGGGAGGCGCGCCGTAGAAGTGCGAGAGGACCGGATTCAGGTGGTGCCTCATCGCTGTAGCGCGGTAGCGGACCCAGTGCAGCCCGGTCGCGACCGTCAGCGCGACGAGCAGCAGCGCGGCGATCGCCCAGACGACGGTGGCCCCGGTACGCAGTCCGGGGAACTGGAGTGGCAGGGACGCGGCGGCGACCGCGACGATGCCGGTGCCCATGATCGACGCGAACCAGTTCGGCGTCAGGTTTGACACGATCAGTCCCGGATGCTCCAGCTCCCGGAACAAGCGCCTCGACCGCGGAGAATGCCCGATCGAGGAAGATGCGCGGGCGGGGGAGAGAGTTGTCATGACTCCAGCCTGAGCATCGCCGTCCCCAGCCGATACAGCGATCGTGTTGGCGGGGCACAATGAGTGCTTGTGGCGACGCGGCGATTGACGGATCGGATCCTGGATCTCGACACGCTGGAGGTGCTCGAACGCATCGCCGAGGCGGGCTCGCTCTCCCGCGCTGCCGAAGCCCTCGGCGTCACCCAGCAGGCCGTCTCGGCGCGTCTGCGGGTAGCGGAGCGCGCCATCGGGCAGCCGCTCGTGCGCCGCTCTCCGACCGGGTCCCTGATGACCGACGCGGGCCGGCTCGTGCTCGAGTTGGCCGGCCCGGTCCTCGAGGCGTCCCGCCGCCTCGAGGCGGGCGCGGCGGCACTGCGACAGCCGACCGGCTCACTGGTCCTCGCGGCGTCGCAGACGATCGCCGAACTGCTGCTCCCACGCTGGCTCCTCGAATTCCGACAGCGCGCACCCGAGGTGAGTGTGCAGCTGATCGCCGGCAATTCAGCCACGGTCACCGAGCTCGTGAGATCCGGTGCGGCGCAGCTCGGATTCGTCGAGACACCGGCGTCCACGGCCACGCTCTCCTCTCACGTGGTCACGGAGGACGAACTCGCTGTCGTCGTAGCACCGGACCACCCCTGGGCACGCGCGGCGAGTATCAGCGCCGAGGACTTGGCCGGCACCGCACTGCTGACGCGAGAGGAAGGCTCCGGCACCCGGACGACCCTCGAAGCATGGCTCCACGACGCCGGGCTCGCACCCGCGATTCCCGCCGCGATCCTTGAGACGACGGCGATCATCCGAGCGAACGCCCGCGCCGGCATCGCGCCCGCAGTCATGAGCATCCTCACCGTCGAAGCAGATCTCGCCGCGCGCTCACTGATACGAGTGCCCCTCCGCGGACCAGCACTCGTGCGACCCCTCCGCGCCATCTGGTCCGATCGCATCGGGTCGTCCGCGGCGGCGTTCCTGGAGATCGCGCACGAGATGCGCTGACCGGTGCACGGCTCGTCGCAACGCCGATCACGCCAGCGGCCGTGTCAGCTCGAGCTGCAGCGATCCGGTCGATCTGCACACGGCGGCACGGACGTCATGTCGCGGTGATGGCGAAGAGCCCGCCGATGCCGACGGTGTAGAGCGCGAGCACGATCAACGAGTCGACCCCCATGCCGGCGATGCGGCGGGTGGGTCGGAAGATCAGTCCGACGACGTAGACGAGGGTGAGCAGGGCGGCGAGAGCGGTGAGGTAGATGTCGGACGAGTTCGCCTGCGGGAGGACCGCGGTGCCGGAGAGGACGGTGGCGACGAGGAACAGGACGGGGAGAAAGGCGTTGCCGCCGAAGATGTCGCTGATGGCGAGGTTGTCGTCGCCCTGCTTGATGGCTTGCAGCCCGGTCGAGATCTCGGGGAGGGAGGTGGCGAGAGCGAGCACGGTGGCTCCGAACAGCACCCCTGAGAGACCGAGCTGCGAGGATGCCGCGTCACCGGCGCGCTCGAGCACGACACCGGCGAGGAGGGTCGCCGCGGCGGAGATCGTGAACACGATGGTCGCCTTGCGTGTGCTCATCGGGTGCGTCTTCTTCTTCGCCGGGGATGCTGTCGCGTCGGGGGCCCGCCCGTCCTCGTGCCAGGGGAGGTGCTTGCCGGAGCGCTGCACGAGCAGCAGCCCCACGACCCAGAGGCCGGCGATGAGGACGACGTCCGGGGTCAGGCGCAACACTTCCAGTCCGGAGGGCAGCTGGCTGCCGGCGATGACGACGGCGAGCACCGCGACGACCACGAGCCCCTCGAGCACGAGTGTGAGGGACGCGGCACGGTAGGTGAGCGGCTTCGCACCCTTTCCGCGCTTGCCGAACAGGTCGAGGACGACGAGGACCACGGTCTGCAGTGCGATGCCGCCGAGGATGTTGCCGACCGCGACGTCCAGGTTCCCGGAGAGCGCGGCGGACACGGTGATCGCGATCTCCGGCAGGTTCGTCGCGACGGCGAGGACGATCAGACCGCCCAGCGCACTCCCCAGGTGCAGACGCGCGTCCAGAACGTCCGTCGCCTTCGACAACTGGATGCCGGCGATCCACACCACTGCGGCGGCGGCGAGAAAGATGACGACGAGAACAACGAAGGGCAGACCATCCATGCAGTGAGTGAACCGCGCCGACGACGATTCGAGACCCCCTTGCGCCTGGGCTGCTTCTCACCGTCTCGCGCGCGGTGGTCTCCGTGGTGATCGGTTCGACCGCGTGCCATCCTCGACGACACCCCGATCGTCGGGTCGAGCGTGATCCCGCCGTTCGTTCCCGAGGCGCGCTTGGTCAGTAGCAGCCGATCCGGGTACGCCGCAGCGTCCGCGCGTGTACGCGCGGGCCGCTGGCGGGGACCAGACCCGGGAGGAAGGCACCGGTGTCGCCCGCAGTGCATCTGCGACACTCCACTGGCTCCAGCGGACGGCGACCTGACTGCAGGTGCGGGCGGGGCGGCGCGGGTGCACACTGATATCAACGCAGTGCGTTCCGGCGGTGGGGCTCGCCGGACCCAACCTCGACGACGTCGACAACAGTCCCTATCTCTGTCAGTGGTGTGCGCGGAGATAGGAGCAGCTGTGATCCGTACGGCGTCACTGTTCTCCGTCCGAGCGCACGAGGATCGGAAAGGTGCGCGTGATGGCTGAGGACGCGATCGTGGTCGGGGTGCAGGCGGATCAGCCGGAAGCGGTGATTCAGGAAGCGCTGCGCTTCGCCGTGCGTTTCGGGGGGCGGTTGGAGTTCGTGCAGGTGGACACGGGCCGGTACGTCATCGACGGGCAGTTCGGAGAGGATCCGCTGGTCGAGCGGTCGATGCCGTTGGATTCGGATGCCGCCGACAGCAGCGAGGATCCGTTCGATCCTGCGATCCTCGAGCGGCTTGACCGGATCGTCGGTGACCGTGTCCCGTGGCAGACGCATCAGATGGCCGGTGACGTTGCACACGCTCTGGCGACGCTCGCGGACCGTGTCGATGCGGTCATGATCATTGTCGGCACGAAGGAGCCGTCTCTGCGTCGAACCGTGCAGGAGGTCTTCTCCGGCGCCGTCGGCGCCCGTCTCGCTCACCGTCAGCACCGGCCGGTCCTCATGATCCCCCTCTCCCCGGACGATGATTCGGAGCCGCTGCCCTGGTCCTGACCGAGGTGCGGGCGTAGGCTGACGGCAGTGGTGATGGATCCCGCCCGAGCGTGAGCTCGAACTGCCGCCGAGGCTGATGGTTCCTACCTTCTCGATCAGAGACCAGGTAGGTGACCCATGCCCGCGCATCCCCCGCTCGTTCTCGTGCGCCACGGTGAGAGCACCGGCAACGCCGACGGTCTCTTCTGCGGCGTCCTCGACGTTCCCCTCACCGACCTCGGACGTGACGAAGCGCGACAGGCGGCGACGCTGCTGAGGGACGCATCGATCGACCCCGATCTGATCCTCACGTCGACCCTGCAACGCTCCACCGAATCGGCCCGGATCATCGCCGGCGCCCTTCCAGGGCGGCCGCGGATCGTCGCGGCCCAGTGGCGGCTGAACGAGCGCAACTACGGAGCGCTCACCGGCCTGTCCAAAAGCGCCGTCAGAGCCCAGTACGGGGCCGACGCCTTCCTGGAGTGGCGCCGGTCGATGGACGTCCGCCCGCCTGCTCTGTCCGCCGCCGCCTTCGCGCAGCTGCACAGGTCCGCGGCGTTCCGTGGGCAGCCGGCCGAGGCGATGACGGAGACGGAGTCGTTGCGCGACGTCGTCCACCGACTGCAGCCGCTCCTCGCGGAGCGCATCCTGCCCGCCCTCGAGGAGGGCGAGACGGTGCTCATCGTCGGGCACGGCAACTCCCTGCGCGCGCTGCGCGCCCTTCTCGAGGACCTCGGCGATGCCGCGGTCCGCGATCTGAACATCCCGACCGGTCAGCCGTACCTGTACGACACCGGGCCGTCCGGGACACCGATCTCGAGGAGCGGACGCTACCTCGACCCCGCAAGAGCCGACCGGGCGGCGATCACGCTCGCCCACGAAGGAGGAACCTGATGAACGCCTACATCAGCCACACCCGCACCAGCATCCACGGATCGGGCGAGTACGTCACCCACCCCGCCGGACACCCGCTGGTCATCACCGACGTCGCCGCACGGCAGATCCTCGACTCCCGCGGCTTCCCGACCGTCGCTGTAACCCTGCGTCTAGACGACGACACCGTCCTGGACGCCTCCGCCCCCGCGGGCGCCTCGACCGGCGCGTTCGAAGCGGTCGAGCTGCGCGACGGCGGCCCCGCGTTCGGCGGACGCGGAGTCCGCTCCGCTGTCGCGGCCGTCGACGGCGAGATCCGCGCCCTCCTGCTCGAGCACTCCTGGACCTCGCTTCGCGAGATCGACGAAGCGCTGCGAGCACTGGATGGAACCGCGAACCTCGCCCGCCTCGGAGCGAACTCCGTCGTCGCCGTCTCCATCGCGGCCGCCCGCGCCTTCGCAGCGCGCACCGGCCTGCCCCTGCACCGGTGGATCGCCGATCACACCGGGGCGACCGCCTCCCTGCCCGTCCCGCACTTCAACGTCATCAACGGCGGCGCGCACGCCGCGAACGGCCTCGACTTTCAAGAGTTCATGATTGCCCCCGTCTCCGCCGGCACCGAGGAGGAGGCAGTGCAGATCGGCGCCGAGATCTATCACGCCCTCGCCGCCCGCGTCCGCACCGCCTACGGCACCTCCGGGCTCGGCGACGAGGGCGGCTTCGCGCCCCCCATCGACCGGCCCGAAGACGCCCTGGACCTCCTCGTCGCAGCGATCACCGACGCCGGATACCAGCCCGGCACCAGTGACATCGCGATCGCGATGGATCCCGCCGCGAACGGCTTCTTCCACGGCGACGGCCACTACACCGTCGCCGGCACCGACCTCGATCGCGACGCACTCGCCCGCTACTACGAGAAGCTGATCGCCGACTACCCGATCCGCAGCATCGAGGACGGCTTCGCCGAGGACGACCACGAGGGCTGGGCCCTCCTCGCCCACACCATCAGCGACCGGGTGCAGCTCGTGGGAGACGACCTCTACGTCACCGACGCCGACCGCATCCGCGACGGAGCCCGCAACGGCTACTCCAACGCCGCACTCATCAAGCCCAATCAGATCGGCACCGTCACCGGCACCCTCGACGCGATCGCGGCCGCGCACGACGCCGGCATGCGCTGCATGGTCTCCCACCGCTCCGGCGAGACCCTCGACACCTTCATCGCCGACCTCTCGGTGGGAACCGGAGTCGGGCAGATCAAATCCGGCGCCCCCGCGCGCGGTGAGAGGGTCGCGAAGTACAACCGCCTCGTCGACCTCGAGCACCTCGACCCCACGCTGCACTACGGCCTCACCCACTGACCCGCCCCCTCCGAAAGG